>NZ_LUUM01000275.1:0-25806 GCF_001644125.1 Methylosinus sp. R-45379 | reverse complement strand
CGACCTCCCCCCTCGAGGGCTATCGGATTCGCACATCGCGAAACGCTGCAGCCGTCATGGCCGGGCTTGTCCCGGCCATCCACGCCAAGCAGCTGAGAAATCGTGGGAAAGCGCCCGCTATCAACGGATTCATCCCACGGACGCCCCACCGGAGCTTCGGCGTCACGCCAAGCTTTCAAGACGCCTCGGCGTCCTGGCGTGGATGGCCGGGACAAGCCCGGCCATGACGTCGCGGGGGCGAGGGGGAGGTGGAAACGCCTCTTCGAGGAATGGTCGTCGCACGATTGATCGGCCGGCGCATGTCCCCCTCTCCCCGCGAGCGGGGAGAGGGATGGGGTGAGGGGCTCAGGGCGTGAGGCCCAGCGGAAAACGCCCCGGCCCCTCATCCTCACCTTCTCCCCGCTTGCGGCGAGAAGGAAGGCGGCGAGGGCCGCGCGAAACGATCGATCGAAAATCCCTATCATCGATCGCGCCATGAGCAACCTCCGCCCGGCGCAACGCCGGAAAATGCGAGCTTCAAACTCCGAGGTCGAAAAATCTCGGGGCTATTTCGCCGGCCCCGGCGGCGTTCAGCGCCCCGAGACCAGCGACACATATTTCAGCGCCACCGCGGGCGGCGGCGACGCATTGGCGAGCTCCTCGGCGAGCTTCGCGAACACTTCTTTGGCGGTCGCCGCGCGGGCGGCGCCGGCCAGGGAAATGGGCGTCGCGCCGGCGATCGCCACCAGCAGCACAGGGCCGGGCCTTGTGGCGCGCAGCTCCATCGCGAAGTCGCGCCGTCCGGGCTCCTGTCCGAGCCGAGCGCTGAGATCATTCACCAGTCCGTCGTCATCGACTATGAGAAAACGCACATGTTCGGCGCGCGTCTCGATCGCGCCCTCGAGCTTGTCGCCGCTGCGCTGCAATTGCGTGCGCGCGACGTCGAAACGCAGAGGCTCGCGCGTGGCGAGAAATTTCTTGGCGAAGCCGAGCGCGGGACATTGCGGCGCCGTCACCTTGCGGACGCCGATCGCGGCCGGAACGCCCATCGCGTCCTTGAAGGATTTGTCGAACGCGTCGAAGGGCTCGCGGCCGCGGCCATAGCCGTCGATCTGCACTTCGCCGGCGGCGATGTCGCCGACGACCGCGAGGAAACAATCGCCGCCGTCGAAATCACGCGCATATTCGCGCAGCCGCACGAAAGGATCGGGCCGAGTCTCGACGGGCTTTTGCGGCTCCACGACGGGCGGCGGAGGTTCGGCGGCGGTAACGTCGGTCGTCGGAGGCGTCTCGGCCTGCGTGGTCGCGGTTGGCTCCTCGCGATGAAGATAGCGCCAGCTGCCGAAGCCTGCGGCGGCGAGCCCGATGATCGCGACGAGAGAGCCGATAAGGACGCCGGCGCGCCGCGGTTTCTTCTCCTCGGCGGTCTCAGCGGGCCTCGCCGGCGGCGGAAGCGGCGCGGCGCCGAGCGGAACTGGAATCGGCGGAGGGGCCGAAGATATGGGAGTCGGGCGCGCCCCACGCGGCGCGAAGACGGTGGAGCCGCGCTCGTCTGCGTCAGGCGCCCAGGCGGCGAGCTCGGCCATGCTGCGCGGCCGGGCCTCGGGGTCCGGCTGCAGCATTGCGGCGATGATCGGCCGCATCATCGGATCGATGGCGGAAAGATCGGGAAGGACGCGGCGGCGCTCGATCACCTCCACCTGCGTGCCGTCCATCGGCAAAGGCTTGCCGATGAGGCAGGCCGCGAGCACCAGGCCGAGACTGTAGATATCGGAGGCCGCGCGCACATCGCCGCCGAAGAGGCCGAGCTGCTCCGGCGAGACATATTTGTATTTGCCGGCGAATCCCGAGCCGATCACCGTGCTGTCGCCGACCCGCAGCGAACGCGCTATGCCGAAATCGATGATGCGCGAGCGGGCGATGCCGGTCTCCGGCACGATGATATTGTCCGGCGAGACGTCGCGATGGACGAGATTCTGCTCATGCGCGGCCTGCAGGCCGGCGGCGATGCGGCGCATCAGCGCGAGAACCTGCGGCGCCGGCAGCGGGCCGCGGTCCAAAATATCGGAGAGCGGCTGGCCCTCGACGAACTCCATGGCGAGATAATGCCGCCGGAGCTGGGGCTCCAGCGTGAAGCCGAAATAGCGCACGATCGCTTCATGATGAATGCGGCGCAGCGCCAGCGCCTCATTGCGGAACATGGCCAGCACGGCCTCGTCGCCGGCGAGCTGATCGCGAATGAGCTTTATGGCGACCGTGTCGCCGGTCTCTATCTCATGGCCGCGATAGACATCGCCCATGCCGCCCGCCTTCAGAAAGGCGTCGATCTCGTAATTGGCGTTGAGCCGCGTGCCGGGCGGCAGGGCGCCGTGGATCGATTGGACATCCGGCGAGTAAGACATGTGATCGCTCTGAAATTCCGGCTCTCGCATGAGCATGAATGATAGGTGGTCCGCGTGAATGTCTTCAACGCGGCCTTGTCGTTTCTCTGGACTCCTCCCGTCCCGGACGCAAGCGGGTCGGCTCCTCCTCCTGCTGTCGATAGGCGGCGACGAGCACTGTCACATTGTCGGTTCCGCCGCGCGCCAGCGCCAGATCGATCAGCGCGCGGCAGGCCTCCTCCGGCGCGCGGCCGCTGGCGCGGCCGGCGATCTCCGCCGCCGAGAGATGGCCGGTGAGACCGTCCGAGCAGAGCACGAACATATCGCCCTCGAACAGCTCGCCATTGACGAAATCGAGCGCCAGCGTCTCGCCGGCGCCGACCGCGCGGGTGATGACATTGCGGCGCGGCCAGTTGCGCGCCTCCTCGGGCGTGAGCACGCCATCGGCGAGCAGCTGCTCGGCCTCGGTATGGTCGATGGTGATCTGAACGATATCGCCGCCGCGCAGCAGATAGGCGCGGCTGTCGCCGGCCCACAGGCAGGCGTAATAGCGGTCGAAGGTCAGCAGCATCACGACGGTGGAGCCCATCGTGCCGACCCCGCGCAACGCCGCCTGCCGCTGGATATCGCGATGCGCGCCTTGCAATGCCGCCTCGCATTGCCGGCGCAGCTCCGCCGCCGCGCCCTGTGGCGCGACGCGGCTCAGACTGTCGACGACCACAGCGCTCGCCGTCGCGCCAGCGGCGTGGCCGCCCATGCCGTCCGCCACGGCGAAAAGGCCCATATGCGGCTTGGACAGGAAATTATCCTCATTCTCCGCGCGCACCCGGCCCTTGTCGGAGAGCGCGAAGGCGCGCATCGGGCGAAGATCGGCCATGCCGCTCATGGCTCGCTCGCCGCGGGCGCGAAGCGGCCGGAGATCATGGCCGAAAAGATCGCCGGATCGGGCATGCCGGTCGAAGCCAGCGCGTAAGGCTCGAAACCCTCGCCGCCTTGCGTCCACCAGAAGCTCTGATCGGCGACGGTGCGGGCGCGGGCGAGCGCCTCGCGGGCGGAGCGGCAGGCTTCGCCGAAGCCCGCCTCGCCGACGCGAGCCGCGGCCGCCCTCGGCGTGACGAGACGCGCCTGCGGCTGCTCCAGCGCCGGCGCGGGCAGAGTCTCCAGCGATTCCAGCACCGATTCGAAGGCGACGCCCTGCTCCAATGTCGAGAGCAGGAAATCCTCGAGCGTCGCGAACCAGAGGTCCTGCGGATCGGCCTCGGGCGGCGGCAGCGCCTCGCCCGCCTCGGCGAAAAACGCGACGCTGAGCGGGAAATAGCGACCGACGCCATCCACCGACGGCATGAAGGCGCCGAGCGTCGTCACGCCGCCGCAGAGCTGCGGGCCGAGCCAGAAGCGCCAGATGGGCGCGGTGAGATAGGCCGCCTGCCAATCGCCGCCGAGCTGCGCGCGGCTGGAGGCGACGCCGCTTTGAATCCACGGCTCGAAGGCCGAGAGAAAGCCGCGCGCCGCGCCCTGGGACACGAAATCCCGCTTCGCCTGCAGCTTGCCGAACAATCCGCGCCGCATTCCACGTCCCTCACAATTGCGTCGGGCAATGGAATTCGGCGAGCGCCGGCAGAGTGAGCGGCTTCAATGTGGAGCCCGCCTGAAAGCCGAAGCTCAGCGTCTGCTTGCCGAGCGAGAAGGTCGCGTTGAGCCGCTCGCCGGCATAGGAGCGGCCGGCGGCGTCGAGCAGGCGGAACAGCGCCCAGCCGCCGAAGCGCTCGAGCACGATGGGCGCCGCCGCCGGCGCCGAGCCGTCCGCCGCGGCGGTCTGGCTCGGCGCGAGCTCGGTGGCGAGGCTCACGGCCGCGCGGCCGCCGCCGGCGCCGGGCCATTGGATCGCGCGCGGCGTCACCGAGGTTCCGGCGACGGAGGTCGCCTCTTGGCCGTTCACCTCGAATTTCGCCGTGCGGCCCGCGCCGCTCAGCGGCGGCGGAAAGACGGTGAGCGCGAGATTGGGCATGTTGCCGCCCGACGGGAAGAAGGCGTCGCGGATCTGCGCGGCGCGCTGAAACTCGCGCAGGCTCGCCGCCGAGAGCCGTGCGGTCAGCGGATATTCCGGCCGGAAACTCCAGGGCGTCTTCGCCGTGTCGACATATTTGGCGAGCGACTGCTTGAAGAAGCTGTCGAGTATGCCACTCGGCCCGAACAGCCGGCCGAATTCGGCGAGGCCGATCTCGCTGGCCGCGCCCTTGACGAAAGGATAGCGCCCCGGCGTCAGCTGCTGGCAGGAGGTCGCGACCTGCTCGCGAAAGGCGCCGGTCAGCCGGATCAGCTCCGAATCGAGCACGGCGCGATCGAAATCGGAGGCCGCGCCGGTGAGCATGGGGCGGAAGGGTTCGGGCAGCCGATCCGCCGTGCCGCGGAATTTCTTCAGCTGCATGGCGAGCGCCGCATTCGCCTGCGGCGAATTCTCCGGCAGAGTCGCGCCGACGACGAGATTGTCCTTTATGTCGTTCAGCTCGGCGAGCAATTCGTCGATCGGCTTGCGCGGTCCCGAGCCATCCAGCCAAATCTGGAAGGGGACGAAGCGCTTCTCGATCTCCTCGCCCGGCGGACGGTCGCCGCGACCAGGGAAGAGGTCGCTCAAAGCGATCTGCGGCGCGGCGGCGCCTTCCTTGGCCGGCGCTTCCTTGCGCAGCTTGCGCTCCTTGGTGAGAGACGTCTCCTCGACGACAGATTCGAACAGCGCCTTCAATGGCGAGTTGGAGGCGGTCGCGGCGCCGAGCGCGCGATATTGCGGCTTGTCGGCGTTGAGGCGCTTCATCTTCAGCCGGGAGAGCGCGCTGCGCCAGCCGGCGTCGAAATCGCGGCCGTAGAGCGCGAGCAGATCATTGCCGAGCGAACGATATTCGTCGCCGAGCGTCTCCTCCTCCCCCGGGCGCCCGAGCACCCAGCGCTCCTTGCGCACGCGGTCCGAGATGCCCGGCAGCCCGCGCAGAAAGGCGCGCCGGAAACCCTCGTAAGTGTAGAAGCCCGGCACGCGGATCGAGTCGAGATCCTTGCCGCTCGTCTCCTCGAACAATTGATCGAACAGAAGACCGCCGGCGCCCGGCGCGGTCCAATCGGCGATGTCGAGCGTGCGCGCTTCGGACTTCAGCAGCTGATAGGCGCGCTCGGAGAGCTTCAAGCGCGCGAGAGTCTTCTGGCTCTCGTCGATGAGCGTCTGATTGGGATGGACGAGCAGCTCACCATTGTCGAGCTCGAGCATGGCGTCGAGATGCTGCTCCAGCGCCTTGGCGTTGTCGGCGAGCGGACCGCGGAAGAGATTGTCGCGCCAGTCGCGCCGCTCCCATGCGAGGATCGCCTCGCGATCGACGGGCGTGCGCGCATGGCCGAGCATCAGATAGACCTTCAGCGCCTCATAGATGAAGCCCGGATCGTCGCGATGCTCCTCGAGCAACTCCTCGAGGCGGAACAAGAGACGCGGCCGCAACAGACGCTCGAGCGCGAGGCGATAGGAAGCGACGGAAGCCTCGACGAGACGCGGCCGCTGGCCGAAGCCCAATCCTTCGAAGAAGGATTCGGGATCGCCCCGATGGGCGTAGCCGGTCGGCGCGTCGCGCAGCTTCTGCAACAGGCCGAGAATCTTGCCATAGTCGCGATCCTCGACGACCATTTGCCGCGTCAACGGATAGGCGGCGTCCGCCGCATATTCGCGCGCCAAAGTCTGCGCGGTCGCCGTCAATTCGGCATTGGCGGCGTAACTCTTCCACATCGCGAAGCCCGCGCCCGTGCTGATGAGCGCGATGAGCGCGAAGGCGGCCGTCTTCAGGACGAAGCCGCGCCGCACCGCGCGCGGATCGGTCGACACCCAGGCGGCCTCGCCGATAATGACCTTCTCGACGAGATCATAGAGAAAGAAGCTCTTGCCGAAGCCGCGGAAGCCGATGCCGCCGACATCATGCGCGCCGAAATTCTTGACCAGCGCATTGATGAGCTGATCGATCGGTGTGCCCTCCTGCGTGCCGGAGGTGAAATAGAAGCCGCGCAGATTGGCGTTGGAGTGATAGCGCGTCGGCTCGAATATGGCGTTGAGGAAATCATGCACGGGACGCTTGAGCGCCGCCATTTGCGCGGGGAAGCCGTAGAGCGCCACGCGATTGGCGGGATTGGGCTCCTCCTGCAAACGGTCGAGCATGTTCTGATTCAGACGCTCGATCAGCGCATCGAACTCGCGCGGAATATCGGCGACGAGATTGAGCTTCTTGTCCGCCGTCTGGAAGGTCGCGCCGAAGACGCTCTGCAATTTGTCATTGTCGAGATTGGCGAAGAATTCGGTGAAGCCGGCGACGAGATCGGCTTTGGTGAAGACGGCGTAGACGGGAAAATCCACCTTCAATCGTTCGTGCAGCTCTAGCAGGCGGGCGCGAATGGCGCGCGCATGGGCGGCGCGCTCCTCGCGCGAGCAGAGCAGCAGATCTTGAACGCTGATCGCCACCAGCACGCCATTGATGGGCTGGCGTGGGCGATGCTTTTTCATGAGATCGAGAAAGGAGAACCAGCTGCGCTTGTCGAGCGCGGCGTCGGAATCCTGCGTCGTGTAGCGGCCGGCGGTGTCGATGAAGACGGCGTCCTCCGCGAACCACCAATCGCAATAGCGCGTGCCGCCGGCGCCGGCGATCGCCTCCGGCGTCGCGCCTCCCGCGAGCGGAAAACGCAGGCCCGAATTGACCAGCGCGGTCGTCTTGCCGGCGCCGGGCGGGCCGATGATGACATACCAGGGCAGATCGTAGAGATAGGTGGCGCCGCCCTTCGCGGATTTCTTCAATGTCGCGAGCGCGTCCTTCATGCGCTCGTCGAGCACGATGGAATCGTCTTCCGCCTCGGCCTCGGCGACGCCATTGGCCAGCGATGCGGCGTTCTTGCGCCGACGCCAGAAGGAGAAGCCCGCGACCGAGGCCGCAATGGCGACGATCAGCACGATGACGATGTCGCGCACGATCTCATTCTCGAGCGGGCGCCAGCTCCCGAAGGCGATGAAAGGCCCGGCGAGATAGATGATGCTCGAGATCGACGCGAGGCCGAGGCCGAGCAGAATGATGCGGACGATGTCGCCCTTGACGCCGGGCTTCTCGGACATTGGGAGTTTCCTCAGTCTATGCGGCTGATGAGCACTTCGACGCGCCGATTGAGGCGCCGTCCGGCTTCATTGGCGTTGTCTGCGATCGGCTCGGACGGGCCGCGGCCGGCCTCCGAGACGCGCGAAGGATCTTTGAGCAGAGGCTTCAGCAGCGCCGCGACGGCGCGCGCGCGCTCCTCCGACAGACGCTGATTGTCGCGGAACGGATTGAGCGGGCTCAAGGGCTGATTGTCGGTGTGGCCGATCACTTTGATCGGCCCTGTCTCGCCTTCGATCGCGCGCGCGATGCGCTCGGCGATGGGCGAGAATTGCGGCAGCACCGCCGCCTTGCCGGATTGGAACAGAACCGCGTCGCCGACCTTGATCTGCACCCATTTGCCATTGCAGGTGACGCTCACGCCGTCGCCCACTTGCTCGCCGATGCGCTTGCATTGCACGGACGGTTTCGGCGGCGGCTCCACGCGCGGCAGATTCAGCCGCTCTTGCAAGGCGATCTTGGTGGAAGGATGCAGCGTCTCGATTTCCGCGGCGACCGATTCGCCGATTCCGCCGAGCTTTGCGCGGAGGCCAATGAAGACGCCGAAGAGCAAGAGCGTCGCCACCGCCGCGCTCGCCCATACGGGCAAGACGAAGCCTTTGCGGCCGAGCGGCAGCGCCTGGCCCTTCCAGCGCGGCGAGAGATCGAGCACTTGCTTCGGCCGCACGCGGCGCAGCAGCTCATAGAGATTGCGCTGGATGTATTGCAGCTGATTGGGTCCGCCCTCGGCGGCGCGATATTGGCCCTGAAAGCCGAGCGCGAGGCAGACATGCTGCAATTCCAGCACGTCGAAATTGGCGCTCGGATCGCGCTGCAGCCATTCGAGCTGCTTGAAGAAATTCACGCCGCCGAGACGCTCGCCGAAGAAGCGCGAGGTCATGCTGTAGCGCGTCCACAAATGGCGGTCGTCGGTCGGTATGTTCTGCACGATGTCGTCTGCCGTCGCGCAAATGAGATATTTGGCGACGTTCGCCTGCTCCGGCGTGACGCCGGCGCTGCGGATATCCTTGTCGAAAAAGGCGACGGCTGCGGCGACCTGCTCGAGCAGGCTCTCGAGATCGGCGCTGAGCGCGGCGACGCGCAGCCGCCCGAGCAGATGCAGCAGCGGGCCGGCGGCGCGCAATATGGGATTGGGATGCTGCGCGACGAGCGCGTCGAAATCCAAATCCTCGGCGCGCTGCAAGGGCGCGGCCGCCTGCTGCTGCTGCCCGCGGCCCGTCACCCAGGCGTCGGGCGCCGGCGCGCGTGGCGCGCTCGCGGTCTCGAAGGGCGAGGGCGCGAATTGGCCGTAAGGGTGCTCGGCCGGGCGCGGCGCGCCGAAATCTTGTTGCGGAGCATAGGCGGGCGCCGTCTGCGGCGTGTAGCCGGGCGTCGGCGGAGCGGGCGGGGGCGGCGCGGCGGGGCGCGGCGGCGGGCGACGCCCGCCGGGATTGGGCTGAAAGACCGTGCGGTCGCCGCCGGAGGAGCCGAAAGGATTGTCCTTGTCGCTCATCTCTTATCCTCCCGAATGGCCCAGAGCTCGAGCTCGAGATCCGGCCAATCGCCCGAGAAATGCAGGCCGATCGCGGCGGCGACGCTGAAATCGGGCCACAGCGGGCTCTTCTTGTCGATGTAGAAATACACATGATCGCCGAGCAGGCGGATCTGCGGCGGCGGCGACGGCCGATGCACGATCGGCACGCCGGGGAGATTGTAATGCACGATCTCGTTCATGCGCGTATCGGGACCGATCTTCAGCAGATTGGGAAATTGCATCTGTATCTCGCTGAGCGGACGCCGCGACGACACTTCCAGATAGAAGGAGGCGTTCTGGAACAGCGAGCGATCCTTGATCGGCGATTTGAACGCGTTGGGCGCGAGCTGCTGCAGCTCGAGGCGAATGGCGCGATGATCGGCGTCCTTGCTGAGGAAGTCCTGCAGATCGCGCAGCACCGGCTCGAATGTGTTCTTCAGACTGTCGTGGTCATAGGCGCGATAGCTCGGCGCGCGGCGATCGGCGGCGCAGAAAGTGGCGAGCTCGCCGGCGAGCGAGACGAGGAACACATAGAGCCGCTCTGGATGCAGATGATTGGCCGTATGCTCGAAATGCTGGAGCGCCGGTATAGCGCGATTGAGCGTCTGCAGCAGCAGATAGTCGCGATTCTGCAGGCCGCCGCCGGCGGTGGGATCGGCGGCGTAGCGCGCGATGGATTCGAGCTTGTTCTCGATCCAGCCGATGACGCGATTGAGCCAGCCGACGACGACGTCATGCGCGCGGCAGATCAGCACGGTCGGCGCGAATTCGGGATCGAGCAGCACGGCTCCGTTCTCGATCTTCACGATGCGCGCGATGGGTAGATTATTGTAGCCGCGCTTGCGCTCGCTCTCGAGATGCAGCTCCATGCGCGGATGCGCGACCTCTATCTCCTCCTCCACGCGCAGCTCGGATGTGGAGTCGATGAAGGTCTCGGAGGCATGGAAATAGCGGCTCGCGGAAACGCTGTCGCGCCGCGCCACCTCGCGCGTGTTGGGCGAGGCTTCCGGGAAGGCGAGCCAGACGATGCGATTGGCGATCTTGTCGTCGATCGGCAGAGGCTCCGGCAGCTCTTCCTTGCCCTCTAGCTGAAAGGGCGTGCCGTCCTGCATCACGCCCCATGCGGCCTCCAGCCCGAACTTGCCGCGCTGCGCGAGACCATGGTCGATGTCGAGGCGCGAGAAGCCCCAGGAGAAGGGCGCGAGATTGCGCGTGCGGGCCGTCGTCGCCCATTCCAGATAGCGGTCGCCCTGCTGGAAGTGGTGCGGGCGCAGGAACAATCCTTCGCTCCACACGACCTTGCTGCGCCAAGACATTTGCTCCCCCTGTGTATTTTTATTTCCGGGCGTCGGCCCGGTCGTAGCAGTCGGCGAAATTGCGCATGAAGGCGTCGGCGAGCTTGTCGCCCGAGCGCGGGCTCATCGCCGTCCAGCGCTCGACATAGCGGTCCCACAGCCGCGCCTTGCGCGAGCCGACCAGCGAGGCGATGCCGCTGTCCTTGCCCTGCGCTCTCTCGAGGCTCGCGGGATCGAGGCTGTCGCTCAGCATGCGCATCGCCTCCTGCATGGCGGCGTAGGTGCGCAGCTCATGCGCCTTCACATCGACGAAGGCCTGGGCGAAGGCGGGGCCGGCGGAGAGATAGCCCGGCCGCGGCGGACCTAGCACAATGCGCAGCGCCTCTTCCGTCGTCGGCGCGAATTTCAGCGGGTTGTTGCCCTGCGCCTCGATGATCGTATGGCTGGCGCTGCGCGTCAGCCGCTTGGCCTCGGCGCGGGCGCGCAGCAATTGCCGCGTCTCCTCGGCGATGAGCCGCGTCAGCGCTCCGAGCTGCTCGCCGAGCTGCGCCGGCGTCGCGCCGGCGAAGGTCTGCTCCGGCAGGTTCAGCGCGCGCGCAAAGCTCGTCAGAAATTCGGCATAGGCGCCCTCGGTCCCCGGCGCAGCGGCGGCAGGGGTCGGCGGCGGAACGGGCGCGGCGGCGATCGGCGCAGAAGCGATCGGCCCAGGTGCAGCGAGAGGCGCAGGGGCGGCGAGAGGCGCGACGGAAGGCGCCGGAGCTGGCGGAGGCGAGCCCCAGTCGACAACGGGCGCGGGAGTCGACGCGGCCGGCGACGGCGCGCCCCAAATGTCGTTCGGCGCGGCGAGTGGAGCGGCCGCGGCCGGCTGTGGCGGCTCGCCCCAAAAGGAGGCGGGCGCGGGGTCGGCGGAAGGTCGGCGCGGGGTCGGCGCTATCGGCGTCGCCACATCGGCGACATGGTCGATCCAATCGGTCTGCGGTCCGGGGTCGAGCCGGCGCGGATCGAGCGAGCGTGGATCGATGGGGGGCGGCGCCGGCTCCGAGGAGCTCCAGAAATCGTCATAGGCCGGAACCGGCTGCGTCGACGAGACGGCGGCGGGCTCGAGGGCGGGCGCGTCGCCCTCCACATGCGCCACCACGACATATTCGCCGATATAGAGACGATCGCCATCGCGTAGCCGATAGGGCGATTGCACGCGATTGTCCGGATGATTGACGAAGGTGCCGTTCATCGAGACATCGGTGAGATAATAGCTGCCGTCGCGCGGCGCGATCTCGCAATGGCGCCCCGAGATGAAATGGTTTTCGTCCGGCAGGCACCAGTCGAGATGCTGATTGCGGCCGATGTCGATGCTGCGGCGGCCTTCCGCGACATAGGTCAGCGGGCCGCCGTCCGGCCTTCGGCTGAAATTCTCGATCGTCAATGTCAGGCGCATTCCCCGATGGCTCCCTCAGCGGGCCGCGAGCCCGCGCCTCATAGCGTCACGACCGTTGAAGATCGCCGAGCGCGCAACGCAGCGCCGCCTCTATCCATCCGGTCTCGACGGCCTCACGGCGATCCCCCGCAATGGCGCCGAGCGCGATCAGCACCGCTCCGCGCGCCGCCTGCGCCGTGGCCTGCGGCGGCGGCTCCAGATAAAAGGCGGGATCGGGCGAGACATTGCCGCCCGACCATCCCGCCGCTTGCGCGACCCAGGCCGCGGCCAGCGATTTTCGCGCCTGCGCGGCCTCCTCCAGCGCGCGCCGGCGCCGCGCCTCGCTCGGCTCGCTCACCCATTCCTCCGCCGCCTGCAGGCAGCGCAGCGACACGGCGTCCGCCGGCTCCGTCTGCCGCACGCAGCGCGCCGCCCACCACACCGCCTCGCGCCGCGCCAGAAGATAGGCGCAATAGGACAAGGCCGCGCGACGATCGCCCTCCTTGGCGAGACGGGAGACGAAACCTGCGGAAGGCTCCTCGCAGCTCTCGATTCCGACGTCGACCTCCGCCGTGGGAAAAGCGGCGTAGAGGTCGCGCACGGTGGCGAAGCGTATCTTGCTCGGCGCGCTCACCCTCTCCCCCTCAGTTCAGATCGATCTTGGCGGCGGACAAAGCGATCGCCGTCGAGCTGATCTCGATCTTGCTTGGCGTCAGCTTGATCGAGCTCGCGCCCGTCTTCAGCGTGATCGTGTCGCCGAGCGATTCGATCGTTATGCTCTGATCGACGGTCGTGGCATCCTTGCCGCCATGAATCGTCGTCTTGCGCGAGCCGGACTCCAGCGTCAGCTCGTCGCCGCCCTGCTTCAGCGTCGTCTTGCGCGAGGCGCCGCCGCCGGAGAACGCCTCGCCGATCTCGGTCGTCTCGGAATTGCGAATCACCACCTCGTGATCCTTCTCGGCGTGCATGCGGATCTTCTCCGAGCTCGCCTTGTCCTCGAACATGAATTCATTGTAGCCGCCATGGCCCTTCGAGGAGTCGGATCTCAATCCCGACTGCGTGTTGTTGTCCGGCAGCCGATAAGGAAATTTATTGCCGCCATTGTAGACGGCGCCGACGACGATCGGCTTGTCGGGATCGCCCTCCAGAAACTCGACGACCACCTCCATGCCGATGCGCGGAATGAATTGCGCTCCCCAGCCAGGGCCGGACCATAGCTGCGCGACGCGCATCCAGCAGGAGCGCTTGTCCTCGCGGTCCCAATGGAAGCGCACCTTGATCATCCCATGGCCGTCGGGATCGGTGTCGATCTCCTCGCTGTCGGCGTCCTTGTCGCGTGCGACCACCTTCGCCGTCTGCGGCCCATGGACGAGCGGCCGTGGCGTCACCAAGGGCGCGCGAAACACGCGATCGACCGGCTGAAGCTCGTAATTGCCGTGATAGGGCTGACGCCCGTCGAGCCCGCCTGCGGAGCGAAACGCCTCATCGGCGAAATGATGCGAGCAGCGGACGATGAGATATTGCTTGTTCTCCGCGCCGGTCGGATGGCGCTCGAGCGTGGCGAGCCCGCCTGGAAAGAGATTGGCCGCCTGGCCGGATGCGTAGCGGCGATAATCGATCGCCTGCTCGGCGCCGAGCCTTGCGTCCGCATAGAGGCGCCCGTCGTTCGCATTCTGATATTTGCCGGGATAATCGTAATATTCGTAGGTCGTCGCGCGCGCGTAGCGCTCGGAGCCCTGCGTCGTGGCCTTGAGATTGGAGCCGGGCTCGCGAAACGCATAATCGCGCAGCTCTATCTTGCCGGTGCGGAAGCGCCGCTCCGACGACCAGGAGAACAGCGCCTGCTCCTGCTGCGTGAGGCCGGCCAGCGCATTGGCGAAGATGATGGAGGCGCCGCCCTCTATCGCCTGATGCGAGGAGCGCGAGTCGGACAGAACCAGCGTGTGCGCGCCTTGCTCATGCTTGAAGTAATAATAGATTCCGTGCTGCTCCATGAGCCGCGAGACGAAATCGAAATCGGTCTCGCGATATTGCACGCAATAGTCGAGCTTCGGATAGTTGCCCTTGGTCGCGTTCTCGATCGTTATGTTGCGCTCGCCGAGCACGTCGGAGACAATGGCGAGCGCGGACTTGTGATGAAAGATCCGGCAATTGGTCGTGCGCGTCAGCAGCCATAAGGCCGGCCGCAGCACGAAACGATAGACATAGAGATCCTCGAAGGCGCCGATCGCCTGCGCTTCCGCGACGATTCCGTTGAAATGACGTTTCGGACGATCGAGCAGCGTCAGAGCCACTGTGCAGTCGCGGCCGAGCAGCTGATCGAAATCGACATTCGCATCGGGACTCACCGTCTCGATGCGAATCTCGAACAGCTCGCTCAATCCTTCCGTCGCGTCGAGCGCCGTGATCGCGAGCTTGTCCTTCCCCAATGGAGTGGACAGGATTGCGATGCGGCCGTCCTGAATCAATATCTCAGACATGGTGCATCCGAAGCTCGAAACGGTCCAGGAAAGCGAAACGGGTAAGCCCTTGACGATACGTAACGGCAAAAATAGTGTCGAGAAGTATTTTTGCGCCGAGGACGACATATTGGGACGCAAGCTTCTTCTCGCTCTCGCATTGTCGGCGGCCGCGGCGTGCGCGCCGTCGACTCTTAGCCGCGCCGATGACGCGCCGGCCTATTCCGCATCGGATATCGTTCGACATTTCGCCGCGGAGCCGTCCTTCGGAGCGTCGCGCTCGCTGTGCATCGGCGCAGCGGCGGATTGCCCCGGCGATGCAGAGAAAGCCACGCGGAGCGAGAGCTTCGACCTCGAGGTGACATTCGAGCTCGGCTCCGATCGGCTGACGGCGCCAGCGCGCAAGAATCTCGACGAATTCGCCAAGGCGCTGCGCGATCCGGCGCTCGCCGTGCGACATTTCCATGTCGACGGACATACGGATGCGCGCGGCCGCGACGAGACCAATCTGCGGCTGTCGCAACGTCGCGCCGAAGCGGTGCGCAACTATCTGGTTTCGGCGGGGATCGACGGCGCGCGGCTCAACGCGCAGGGCTATGGCCGCACGCGGCCGAAGGCGCGCGATCCGCTCGACCCGGCCAATCGCCGCGTCGAAACCCGCGCGGAGGATTGAGCCGCCATGGCGATCGTCGATCCGGCCTTTCTGTCGTCGCCCGTCACCGAGGCGGACCCTTGCGGTCCCGATCTCGACGAGAACGGCGACGCCGCTTTCATGAATTTCTTCGCCTTTGCGCCGTTTCAACTTCCCGAGACCTTCTTTACCGACGGCCGGCCCTTCGACCCGACCGACAATGAATTCCGAGAAGCCATAGAATACATACCGGCGATGCTCGCCGATGTGATGAAGCGCACACGCGATCTGCGCCTCATGGTTTTTCTGGCGCGTCTCGCCATACTCAAGCGCAACCTCGACGAGTTCGTCGACACGATCGCAGCCATGGCGACCTTGCTGGAGCGCTATTGGGACGGCGTGCATCCGCGTCCCCGCGACGGATCGGTGAAGGCGCGCGCCGATATTCTCGATGAGCTCGACGTCTCCGTCGTGACGATCTCGCTGCAATTCGTCACGCTCCACACGGATCGGCGCAAGGGCATTGTCGCCTTTCGCTCAACCGTGCTCGCCGAGCAGGAAAAGGCGGCCGAAGGCGCGGAGGGCGGCGAGAAGCCCGCGGGCGGCCGCATAGCGGCGATGACGCAGGAGCAGATCGTGCGCACCCTCGCCGACGCCGGCGAGGAGGTCGTCGCGGCGACGCGCGCCAGCTTCCAGCGCCTCGAGGCGGCGCTGAAAAATATTCGCGCGCGTTTCGCCGAGCATACGAGCGGCGCGGAGACGCCGGAATTCGGCGCGCTGCTGAAGGTCGTCGGCGGCGTGCTGACGTTCTTTTCCTTGGCGTTTCCCGATCCGACGGCGCCGGAGCCGGAAGACGGAGAGGAAGCAGGCGGGGAGGCGCAGCGCGGCGCCATCGGCTGCGCCGCGGACGCGCGCCGCGCGCTCGATGCGGCGAAGGATTATTTCTGCCTCTTCGAGCCGTCCAATCCGGCCCTGCCGCTGGTCGCGCAGGCGATTGCGCTGCAGGGCAAGACATTCATCGAGGTTCTCGCGGCTCTGCTGCCCGACCGCCATTCCTATGCGCAATTTTCGATCGGCGGCGAGAATGCGTTCAAGCTGGCCATCGCGCCGCTCGGCGACATGACGCCGACGCGCGCCGAATATTTCGACGAACGCCAGACGCCGCGCAAGACGCGCCGCCGCGTGGCGCCGCCGGCGCCGTACGAGGAGCCGGCGCCCTTCGAGGAAGAGCGACCGGAGCCGGAGAATATAGAGCAGGAGGCGCCGGCGAGCCCGGAGGAGCCGGATGCGGCGATGAGCGACGCCGCGCAGGACGGATACGCGGAATCGAGCGAGATAGAGGCCCCGGCTCCGATCGTCTTCGCCGAGCCGGGGCAGCCCGAGCCCCAGCAGGAGGCGATCGAATATGCCGAGGATTATGAGATCGACGCTCCGAGCTTCTCGGCGACGACGCGTACGCATGCCTTGCTGCTGCTGGACGACATAGCGCGCTACTTCCGCATCGCCGAGCCGTCGAGCCCGATTCCTTGCCTCATCGATCGCGCCCGCGCGCTCGCCGACAAGGACTTCATCGCCGTGCTCGGCGCCGTGCTCGAACGCGAGGAGAGCTGACGGCCGTCGCAAGATTGACATGAGTGTGCGCCATCACACAGCGATTTTAAGTGGTTCGATGAGTATACGGAGGGCAGCGCGAACACGAGCCGACTCGGCGCGTCCACGGCTTGACAGATTCGCGATGCTCGGCTTCTCTATCGCGAATTCATAAAGGATAATTGTATATGGCGAAGATGAGTGGGCAGAAATTCATCGCGCGCAACCGCCCTCCGCGAGTTCAAATCGAATATGTCGATCCGACCGCCGACGAGAAGGTCGAGCTTCCCTTCGTGATGGGCGTGCTGGCGGATCTCTCCGGCAACTCGCCCGGCCACGGCAAGGAAGACTTCGACAAGGGAACAGCGGCGACCCGCAAGTTCGTCGAGTTCGACATGGATAATTTCGACGAGCGCATGAGCTCCGAGCATGGCGTTCGTCCGGGCGTCAGCTTTCACGTCGACAACAAGCTTTCCGAGCAATCGGGCGAGAAGCTGAGCGTGAAGCTCGATTTCAAGAGCATGGCCGATTTCAGCCCCGCCGCCGTCGCCAAGCAGGTGCCGGTGCTCGCCGAGCTGCTCGAGGCGCGGCAGAAGCTCGCCAATCTGCGCGTCTATATGGACGGCAAGGACGCCGCCAACCAGCAATTGCGGGCTCTGCTGAAGGACCCGCAAAAGATGGAAGCGCTTAAGGAATTCCTCTCGGCGACGCAATCGGGCGACAAATGAGCGAGGCGCAAGTGACCACAGAGCTCACACAGACCGAAGCCGCTGTCGCCACGACGGGCGGCGAACTCGACGAATTTCTGCAATCGCTGAAGCAGAGCTTCAAGCCGCCGAAGGACGAATCGGCGGCCAAGGAGCAGAATGCGCGCGTCCAGGACGCGATCTCGATCTTCGTCAATCAGGCGTTGTCCAACACGGACGCCGTCATCAAGGACGATGTGCTCGACACGATCGAGCGGCTGATCGCCTCCATCGACGAGAAGCTGACGGCGCAGCTCAACGAGATCATCCACGCCGAGGAGTTTCAGAAGATCGAGAGCGCTTGGCGCGGGCTGCATCATCTCGTCTACAGCTCGGAGACGGACGCGACGCTGAAGATTCGCGTGCTGAATATCTCCAAGACCGAGCTCTATCAGCATCTGAAGGACTACCCAAAAGCGAAATGGGATCAGAGCGAGCTGTTCAAGAAGGTCTATGAGGAAGAATATGGCCAGCTCGGCGGCCAGCCCTATGGCGCGCTCGTCGGCGACTATTATTTCAGCCATCATCCGACCGATGTGCAGCTGCTGCGCGATCTCAGCAAGATCGCCGCGGCCGCCCATGCGCCCTTCATCACCGCCGCCGATCCGAGCCTGATGCGCATGGACAGCTGGAACGAGCTGTCCAATCCGCGCGACATCGGCAAGGTTTTCGACACGCCGGAATATGCCGCCTGGAAGAGCCTGCGCGATTCGGAGGACGCCAAATATCTCGGCCTCACTTTGCCGCGCGTGCTGGCGCGCCTGCCCTATGGCGCGGCGTCCGAGCCGGTCGAGGAGTTCGGCTTCGAGGAAGACACGGACGGCCACAAGGGCGAGAATTACGCCTGGATGAACTCCGCCTATGCGATGGCGGCGAACATCACCCGCGCCTTCAAGGACCATGGCTGGTGCTCGCGCATTCGCGGCGTCGAATCGGGCGGCGAGGTCGAGGATCTGCCGACGCATACTTTCCCGACCGACGATGGCGGCGTCGATCTCAAATGCCCGACGGAGATCGCCATCAGCGACCGCCGCGAGGCGGAGCTGGCCAAGGCCGGCCTGATGCCGCTCATCCATCGCAAGAACACCGATCGCGCGGTGTTCATCGGCGCGCAATCGCTGGCGCGTCCGAAGGAATACAATAATGACGCGGACGCCACCGCCTCCAGCAATCTCGCGGCGCGCCTTCCTTATATGTTCGCAGTGTGCCGCTTCGCACATTATCTGAAGGTCATGGTGCGCGATAAGATTGGCTCCACCAAGGAGAAGGAGGAGCTGCAGAGATGGTTGCAGAACTGGATCGTCCAATATGTCGATGGCGACCCGACGAACTCGTCCGACGAGGTGAAGCGCAAGAAGCCTCTCGCCGGAGCGAAGATCACCATCGTCCCGAATGAGGAAAATCCAGGATATTATTCCGCGACATTCGAGTTGCGGCCCCATTATCAGCTGGAAGGCATGAATATCGGAATGCGCCTCGTTTCCCGTCTCCCGATCAAATAGGGAAGACGGCGAGGATCGCGAAACGCGATTTCATGCATCGATCTTTCGAACGCGATCAAAGGATATAGACAATGGCTACCGATATTTTCCTCAAGTTCACTTCCAAGGTCGAAGGCGAATCTTCCGACAGCAAGCACAAGGGCGAGATCGAGATCTCGAGCTATGGATTTGGCGTGACCAACCAGGGCACCTCTGGTCACGGCGGCGGCGCCGGCGCCGGCAAGGCGGATTTCCAGGATCTGCATTTCACCAAATCCGTCGACAAATCCACGCCGAACCTTCTCAAATTCACCGCTGAGGGCAAGCATTTCGAGGAGGCGCTGATCACCGTCCGCAAGGCCGGCGGCGGCCAGCAGGAATATCTCAAGATCACGCTCAACGATGTGTTCATCACCTCCTATCACAGCGACGGACACAGCGGCGCGGTGCCGTCGGAGAGCTTCACGCTCAACTTCACCAAGGTGAAGCTGGAATACAGCCCGCAGAAGGCCGACGGCTCGCTGGAGCCCAGCATCAGCGGCGGCTACAATGTGAAAGAGAACAAGTCGTTCTGACAATGAATGACGTGTCGGCGGCGCTCGCGCGACGGGGCCGCCGACCGTATGTCGCATCGCTCGCCGCTACGCGACGCCGCGCGGGAAAAGCTCAATGACCTCCTCGACGACGAGCGTTCGCCCGGCGGACCGGCTCAGCCCGCCTCTCATGCATGTGTTTCGCGCCGCGAATCGCGACCGCCGCGAGCAGGCGCGCGAGACGGCAAGACGCCAGGCGCTCGCCCGCGAGGGCGGAACGCCGGAGCCGGAGCGCAAGACGCGGCCGCAGCGCGCCCCCATCAATGAGCAGGAGCTGAAGGCGGAGGTCGAGCACGACGTCGCCGCGCTGATGAATCACGTCTCGATGGATTCGACGATCGATCTTTCGTCCTTCGCGCGCGTGCGCGGCTCCATCCTCAATTACGGATTCCCCGATCTCGCCAATCGCACCATGGACGAGCTGGAGGCGCGCGATCTCCATGGCGAGATCATTGCCGTGCTGAAGCAATATGAGCCGCGCCTCATTCCCGGCTCGGTGCGCGTCACGCGCGACCGCTCGCCGGAGGCGCTGCAGGAGATTCGCTATATCGTCGACGGCCATCTCCTCTGCCAGCCGCTGAACGTTCCCATCGAGTTCGTCGCCAAATTCGAGGAAACGACGGGCAAGCTGCATCTCACGCGGCGCTGAGCGATGAATCGCGAATTCCTCGATCTCTATAATCGCGAGCTCGATCTCTTCTACGAGCACGCCGCCGAATTCGCGGAAGAATATCCAGAGATCGCCAAGCGTCTCGGCGGGCTCATTCGCGACCGCACCGATCCCATGGCCGCCGGCCTTCTGGAAGGCGCGGCCTTTCTCGCTGCGCGCGTGCAATTGAAGATCAAGCACGAGTTTCCCGAATTCGCCAATAATCTCTTGGAGCAGCTGGTTCCGCATTATCTCGCGCCGACGCCCTCCGCCATGCTGGTGAAGGCGTTGCCGAAATATGGCGACTCCGCGCTCGCCGACGGTCGCCTGTTTCCGCGCGGCTCGCAGATCGACGCCACCTATCTCGAGGCGGATAAGGAGATCGCCTGCCGCTACACGCTGACGGCGCCGATCCGCCTTTGGCCCTTCTACATAAAATCCGCCGAATATTTTACCAGCGCCGCCGCGCTGCAGCCGCTCAAGATCAATGTGCGCCGCGAGACGGTCGCCGGCATGCGCATCACGCTCGCCGTCGCCGCGACGTCGGACCCCGCCGATGACGCGCGCGAGAAGGCCGCGCCGCCGCAACCCTGGTCGCTGTTCAGCGACAATAAGGCGACGGAGCTGCCCTTCCATCTCGCCGGCGCCGAGGCGCACGCCAATGCGATCTATGAGCAGATCTTCGGCCATTGCACGGGCGTGTGGTTCCGCTACGTCGACGCCAATAATGACGCCACCGTCATAGAGGCGCCGAAGGACTGTCTCCGGCAGCTCGGCATGGATGAGCAGGAATCGCTGCTGCCGCGCGACGATCGCATCTTCCGCGGCTTCGATCTGCTGCATGAATATTTCATGTTCTCGCGCAAGTTTCTCGGCTTCGAGCTCGCGCTCGATCGCGAGAAAGTGACGAGCCGCCTACCCTCGCGCGTGATCGACATCATCTTCGGATTCGACGAGGTCAATAGCGCGCTCGCCGCCAGCGTGCAGAAGGACATGTTCGCGCTCTATGCGGCGCCGGCGGTCAATCTCTTCGAGATGGCGACCGATCGCGTCTCCATCAAAGCCAATCAGCACGAATATCATGTCGTGCCCGACAAGAGCCGCTATCTCGATTATGAGCCGCATCGGCTCATCGACGTCTTCGCGCATTTTCCCGGCAGCGTCGAGAAGCGTCCCGTGCGGCCGCTCTACGCCTCATCGACCGATCTGCGCGAGAAGAATGCGCTGCAATACACCATTCGCCGCACGCCGCGCCGGCGCACGATCGAGGAGAAGCGCTACGGACCGGCGGGCGATTATTTCGGCACGGATCTCTTCATCTCGCTGAGCGACACCGGCGCGCTGGACGAGACTATCGGCGTCGCGGAGCTGAGCATTCGCGCGCTCTGCTCCAACCGTCATTTGCCCGAGCATTTGCCGATCGGCCAGAACCGCGTCGACTTTCGCCTCACCGATGACGTCGAGCTCGATCTCGTCTGCGTCGCCGGTCCGACGCGGCCGGGCGAGCCGCTCGTCTCCTATCAGCGCCGCCGCGCCGAGACCGCGCATATGGGGACCGTCTCCTGGCGGCTCATCAATATGCTGAGCCTCAATCATCTCGGCCTCACGGAACGCGAGGCGGGCGATAATGCGCGCGCGCTGCGCGAGATATTGACCACATTCACAGAGCCCAATGACGCCGCTGGCGAGAGGCGCGTGCGCGGCGTGCTGTCGGTGGACAGCCGGCCGGTCGTGCGGCGCATTCGTTGCGGCGGCGGCGTCGGTCCGGCGCGCGGCACGGAAGTCAGCGTCACGCTGGACGAGAAGGCCTTCGAAGGAACCGGCGCCTTTCTGCTCGGCGCGATCCTCGATCGCTTCTATTGCGAATATGCCGCCTTCAATCATTTCACCCAGCTCGTTCTGCGAACGACCGAGCGTGGCGAGATCATGCGCTGGCCGGCGCGGCTCGGCGCGCGGAGGGCGCTTTGAGCTATTTCGAAAAAATGCGGCGCGAGCCCTGGCGCTATGATTTTCTCGACATGATGCGCCGCGTCGAACGCAGCCTCGGCCAGCGGCTCGAGGGCGACAGCGTGTTCGCGCAGCCGCGTCCGCGCATCGGCGACAGCGCCACGCGCCGCGACGAGGTCGTGCGGCTCGGCTCGGAGCAATTTGCGCGCGAGGTCGCCGTCTCCTTCGGGCAGGAGGCCTGGATGGCTTTTCCAGGCTCGACGCTGCGCGAGATCGCGCCGCGCTGGAACCGGCCGCTGCCGCCCGCCGACGTCATTGCGCGGGCGGAGACGCCCGCCGAGCGCGTGCATATCGTCTCAGCCTTTCTCGGCCTGCTCGGCCCGCAGGGGCCGCTGCCTTATCATCTGACAGAGGAAGCCTTCGCCTATGTGCAGGCGGAGGATACGTCCTTCGTCCATTTCCTCGATCTCTTCAACAATCGCTTCATCCAATTGTTCTTCCGCGCCTGGGCCGATTCGCGTCCCATCGTGCAGGCGGACCGGCCGGAATATGATCGCTTCGGCGCCTATGTGACCTCCATGATCGGCGTCGGCTCGCAGGCCTTCGACACCACGCCGGCGAAGCATGATGGCGCGCGCCGCGAGAGCTTCATACCGGAGGGCGTCGGGCTCTATGCGGGCTTGCTCGGCCCACAGGTGAAATCGGCCTCGCGTCTGCGCCAAGCGATTCGCGGGATGCTGCACGTCGAGATGGAGATCGATGAATTCATCGGCTCCTGGCTGGAGTTCGACGCGCGCGAGCGTTCGCATCTCGGAGGCCGCAACAGCACGCTCGGCGTGGATTTCCTCGTCGGCGCCGCGTCCTTCAGCGTGCAGGACAAGATTCGCGTGCGGCTGTTCGTCGCCGATATGGCGCAATATCGCAAATTCCTGCCGGTCGGCGACGATTGCGATCGGCTCGTCGATATTTTGTTTTTTTACGTCGGCGACGAGATCGATTGGGATGTCGAGCTCGCCGTGCCGGCGCGCTGCGTCGAGCCCATTCGGCTCACATCCGATTCCGCCGCGGGGCCTGCGGGCGGCGCGCGGCTCGGCTGGACGAGCTGGCTCGTCGACGAAAATGCATCGAGGAAAGACGGCTATCGGGCCGATGCGCGTTTCCAGCCTGCGGAGCGCAAGAGGCATGAGCGCGAAAAAGCCAGACGCGAAGCGGAGGCGATGAAACCATGACCGACATTGGACTCGAGACAGTCACCGGCAAGCTCAATCTCGTCGGCTTCGAGACGATCGCCAAAGCGCATCGCCAAGCGAAAAGCCTCGGCAATCGCTATGTCGAACTCGCCCATTGGCTGCTGCATATGCTGGAGAAGACCGGCTCCGACGTCGATGTGATCGCCGATCATTTCAACCTCGATCGCGCCAAGCTGCTCCTCGACGTGGAGCGCGCGATCGGCGCGCTGACGCCGAGCCAGACGGAGACGCCCTATTATTCCGGCGCGGTGATCGAGGCGCTCGACCGCGGCTGGCACTATTCCACGCTCTTCTTCGCCGAGGCGCAGATTCGCACCGGCCATGTGCTCGTCGGCGTGCTGAAGACGGATCGGCTGCGCGCCGCGCTGCTCGCCGTCTCGCGCGAATTCGGCAAGATCGCCGTCGATGCGCTGCTCGACGAGCATAAGAAGATTCTCGCGCGCTCGGACGAAGAGAATCTTCGCCCCATAGACGGGAGCGGCCTCGCGCCGGCGAGCGGCGGCGGCGGCGGCGCGGCGGGCGATACGCGCGGCCAGACGGCGCTTGATCGCTTCTCGCAGGATTTGACCGCGAGAGCGCGCTCCGGCGAGATGGATCGCATATTGGGCCGCGACGAGGAGATCCGAAAAATCGTCGATGTGCTGATGCGTCGGCGGCAGAATAATCCGATCCTCACCGGCGAGGCCGGCGTCGGCAAGACGGCGGTGGTAGAAGGATTCGCGCAGGCGATCGTCTCCGGCGACGTGCCGCCGCCGCTGCGCGACGTCACTTTGCGCGCGCTCGATGTCGGGCTGCTGCAGGCCGGCGCGTCGATGAAGGGCGAGTTCGAGCAGCGGCTGCGCTCCGTCATCGACGAGGTGCAGAAATCGCCGAAGCCGATCATTCTCTTCATCGACGAGGCGCATACGCTGATCGGCGCCGGCGGCGCGGCCGGCACGGGCGACGCCGCCAATCTGCTGAAGCCGGCCCTCGCGCGCGGAACTCTGCGCACCATCGCCGCGACGACCTGGAGCGAATATCGCCAATATTTCGAGAAGGACCCGGCGCTGACGCGGCGTTTCCAGCCGATCCAGATCGACGAGCCGGACGCCGCGCGCGCGGCGGCGATGCTGCGCGGCATTCTCGCGCCTATGGAAAAGCATCACGGCGTGCGCATTTCCGACGCCGCGATCACGGCAGCCGTCGCTCTGTCGCAGCGCTACATCCCCGCGCGGCAATTGCCGGACAAGGCGGTGAGCCTGCTCGACACGGCGAGCGCGCGCGTCGCCATCAGCCAATCGACGACGCCCGCCGCCATCGCCGACAAGCGCGTCGAGATCGACCATCTCGCGCAGGAGAAGGCGTCGCTGCTCGCCGATCGCGATCTCGGCGCCGACACGCGCGCGCGGGTCAATGAGATCGACGATGCGATAGCGGCGGCGAAGGACAGGCTCGGCCTGCTCGAGAGCGCATGGGACCACGAGAAATCCATCGTCGAAGACGTGCGCTCGCTGCGCGAGATTCTCGGCCAGACGGAAGACGAAGCCGCGCAGGAGAACGAGCGCGCGAAGCTGACGGAAAAGCTCGGCGCATTGGCCGCGCTCGATCCCGAGACGCGCGTCATTTATCCGCATGTCGATGAGCAGGCGGTTGCCGCCGTCGTGTCGGACTGGACCGGCATTCCGGTCGGGCGCATGGTGAAGGACGAGATCGAGAACATCCTTCGCCTGCCGGAGATATTGAACAAGCGCGTCGTCGGCCAGAGCCATGGCCTCGCGATGATTTCAAAGCGCATCGAGACCAATCGCGCGCGGCTCGACAATCCCAATAAGCCGATCGGCGTCTTCATGCTGTGCGGCCCCTCCGGCGTCGGCAAGACCGAGACGGCGCTGGCGCTCGCCGAGGCGATCTATGGCGGCGAGCAGAACATCATCACCATCAACATGTCGGAGTTTCAGGAGGCGCACACGGTCTCGACGCTGAAAGGCGCGCCTCCCGGCTATGTCGGCTATGGCGAGGGCGGCCGGCTCACCGAGGCGGTGCGGCGCAAGCCCTATAGCGTCGTGCTGCTCGACGAGATCGAGAAAGCGCATCCCGACGTGCATGAGATTTTCTTCCAGGTCTTCGACAAGGGGCAGATGGAGGATGGCTCGGGGCGGCGCATCGATTTCAAGAACACGCTCATCATCCTCACCTCCAATGTCGGAACCGATCTCATCATGGAGCTCGGCGCCGATCCCGCTTATCACGACGATCCGGAAGCGCTCGCCGCCGCGCTGCGGCCGGAGCTGCAACGCGTCTTCCCGCCGGCGCTGCTCGGGCGCATCGTCACCATTCCCTATTTCCCGCTGTCGCCGGATATGTTGTCCGGCATAGTGCGGCTGCAATTGAACCGCATCGGCAAGCGCATCGAGGAGAATCACAAGGCGGCCTTCGTCTATGACGACGCCGTGGTCGATCACATCGTCGCGCAATGCAACGATCCCGATTCCGGCGGGCGCATCATCGACAACATCATCACCAACACGCTGCTGCCGTCGCTCTCGCGCGAATTCCTGAAGCGCTCGCTGGCGAAGGAGGAGCTGCGCGAGGCGCGGGTGACGGTGAGCGCGGGGGCGTTCGGCTTCGAATGGAGATGAGCGTCCGCCCGAGCGGACGCGATAATTCTCGGTGAGAGCCGACCTCCGGATCGCCTCGGCGGGCTTGTGGCCGAGGCAGGGCGCTCGGGTGAAGG
>NZ_LUUM01000274.1:0-125064 GCF_001644125.1 Methylosinus sp. R-45379 | reverse complement strand
GGCCGGTTTCTTTTTGCGCATTGACGTTTTCTTCTTCGCGCAGCGTCTTGCAGCGCGTGCGATAGCGGATTAATTTCAGTCTGAAGCTCTGCGCTCATCGGGGGAAAGCGCATGTCGCGTCGTCGTATCGCGCAATTGCTCTTGCCGGCCGCTCTCGTTGCGATGAGCGCCGCTCATTCGGCGCTGGCGCGCGGCGATCTCCTTCCCGACAAAGACAGCTGCGTGCTGAAGATCGGTCCCGAGCTCATCTATTTTGCGGGCTACCAGCCCGGCGCGGCGCAGCAGAAAAAATTCTGCGAGGATGCTCCCCAATCGGGAGAGACGATCTTCGTCTTCGACTATGCGGCCCCCGAGCTTCGCGAGATGAAGGCCGGCTTTCGCATTTTGCTGCAGAGCGACGACAGCGAGGATGCGTCGAGCATGGAGGCGGCGACCGTCGCCTCGCTGCCTCCGCAGATCTATCCAAAAGGGACATTTTCTTTCGCCCATGTCTTCACCCAGCCGGGCGATTTCATCGGCGTCGTCACCATCGACGGCGCGGCCGGCGAGCATTGGACAGCGCGCTTTCCCTTTTCCGTGGGCAAGCGGCGCTTCGACATCAGCCCCTATTATCTGATCGCCGCCGCCGGCTTGCTCGCCGCGTTTCTGTTCGTCTCCAGCCGGTCGAAGCCTGCGGGCTCCCGGCGCTGATCGACTCGGCGCGACGCGCTCATCTCCTGCTGAAAAAGTATGAATTCGGCGTTCTGCGCGTCGGAGACACGGTTTACAGCCTCATTAAAATATATTAGTCCATTACATGAGTGAATTTATAGACCATAGAAGGAGACCGGTATGAGGAGCGTTTCAATCTCGCGGCGCCGCTTTGGCGCGGTCGTCGCGCTCGCCGCGAGCCTGTCGACTTTCGTCGATGCGACGGCGCAGGCGGCGAGTTCGCTGCTCAATGTCTCCTATGATCCGACACGTGAGCTCTATAAGGCGATCAATCCCGCCTTCGCCGCCGATTGGAAGGCGAAGACCGGCGAGACGATCGAGCTTCAGGCCTCTCATGCCGGTTCGGGCGCGCAGGCGCGCGCGGTGATCGACGGCCTCGCGGCCGATGTCGTGACTCTCGCGCTCGCCGCCGACATAGACGCGATCGTGAACAAGAGCGGCAAAATCGCGCCGGATTGGCAGAAGAAGCTGCCGAACAACGCCTCGCCCTACACGTCGACGATCGTCTTTCTGGTGCGCAAGGGCAATCCGAAGAAGATCAAGAATTGGGACGATCTGGCCAAGCCCGGCGTCGCCGTCGTCACCCCCAATCCGAAGACCTCCGGCGGCGCGCGCTGGAACTATCTCGGCGCCTGGGGCTATGCGCTCAAAAAATTCGGCGGCGACGAGGCGAAGACCAAGGAATTCGTCAAGGCGATTTATAAGAACGCCCCGGTGCTCGACACGGGCGCGCGCGGCTCGACGATCACTTTCGCTCAGCGTGGTCTCGGCGATGTGCTGATCGCCTGGGAGAACGAGGCCTTCCTCGCCTTCGAGGAGTTCGGCAAGGATAAATTCGAGATCATCGTTCCCACCACATCGATCCTCGCCGAGCCCCCGGTCGCGGTCGTCGATGGCAATGTCGACGCGAAGGGCACGCGCAAGGCCGCCGAGGCCTATGTGAACTTCCTCTACACGCCGGCCGCGCAGGCGATCATCGCCAAGAATTACTATCGTCCCGCGCATCCCGAATTCGCGGCCAAGGATGATCTGAAGCGCCTTCCCAAGCTCGAGCTCTTCACCGTCGATCAAGTCTTCGGCGGTTGGACGAAAGCGCAGAAGACGCATTTCGCCGATGGCGGCGTCTTCGACGATATTCAGAAGCAGTAAAGGCCCAAGGAATTCTCATGAGCGCCGCTGCGCCCGTTGCGAACAAGAAGGCTCGGAGCTTCACGGCTCCGAGCGTCATCCCGGGATTCCGGGCGACCTTCGGCTTCACCATCTTTTATCTGAGCCTGGTCGTCCTGTTTCCTCTGTCGCTGCTGATTTTCCGCGCCTCCTCGCTCGGACTTTCCGGCCTCTATGGAATAGCGGTGGAGCCGCGCGTCGCCGCGGCGCTGCGCACCAGCTTTTTCATCTCCTTCGCCGCCGCCGCGATCGATGTCGTTTTTGGCCTCATCACCGCCTGGGTGCTGACGCGCTATGAGTTTCCGGGCCGGCGTTTTCTCGACGCCATCGTCGATCTGCCCTTCGCTCTGCCCACAGCCGTCGCCGGCATCGCGCTCGCGGCGCTCTACGCGCCCAATGGCTGGCTCGGCGAGCCGCTCGCCGATTACGACATAAAGATCGCTTACACGCGTTGGGGCATTCTGGTCGCTCTGGTGTTCGTCGGCCTGCCCTTCGTCGTGCGCACGGTGCAGCCGCTGCTCGTCGAAATCGACGCGGAGCTCGAGGAGGCGTCGGCGACGCTCGGCGCGAGCCGCGCGCAGACGGTATGGCGCGTGCTGCTGCCGCCGATCCTGCCGGCGCTGCTCACAGGTTTCGCTCTGGCTTTTGCGCGGAGCGTCGGCGAATATGGCTCGGTGATCTTCATCGCCGGCAATCTCGCCTATATCTCGGAAATCGCGCCCTTGCTGATCATCGTCAAGCTCGAGCAGTTCGACTATGCCGGCGCGACGGGCATTGCGACCATCATGCTCGCCATCTCCTTTTCCGTGCTGCTGGCGATCAATCTGATCCAGGCCTGGAGCCAGAAGAGGTTCGGTCATGTCTGAGGCGATCCCATCTGCGGCGCTCGCGCCGGTCATTGCGGTCGCGGCGCCGCGCAGCGTGACGGAGGAGACGCCGCTCACGCGCAATGTGCTGATCGGCGTCGCCGTGGCCTTTCTCGGCCTCTTCCTGCTGCTTCCGCTCGCGGTCGTCTTCACCGAGGCTTGCGCCAAGGGGGCCGGGGCGTTCTTCGCCACTTTCGAGGAGCCGGACGCGCGCGCGGCGATCCGCCTCACGCTCATCGTCGCGGCGATCGTCGTGCCGCTCAATGCGCTCTTCGGCGTTTGCGCGGCCTGGGCGATCTCCAAATTCTCCTTTCCGGGCAAGAGCGTGCTCATCACGCTCATCGATCTGCCCTTCTCCGTCTCCCCGGTGGTGTCCGGCCTCGTCTATGTGCTGGTCTTCGGCTCGCAGGGGCTGCTCGGCCCCACATTCGCGGCCTATGGAATTCAGGTCGTCTTCGCCATCCCCGGCATTGTTCTCGCGACGATCTTCGTCACCTTCCCCTTCGTCGCGCGGGAGCTGATCCCGCTGATGCAGGAGCAGGGAACGGTGGAGGAGGAGGCGGCGCTGACGCTCGGGGCGAGCGGCTTCCGCACTTTTCTCACGGTGACATTGCCCAACATCAAATGGGGCCTGCTCTATGGCGTGCTCCTCGCCAACGCCCGCGCCATGGGCGAGTTCGGCGCGGTCTCGGTCGTCTCCGGCCATATTCGTGGCCTGACCAACACGATACCTCTCCAGGTGGAGATCCTCTACAATGAGTATAACATCGTCTCGGCGTTCGCCCTCGCCTCCCTCCTGGCTGGGCTGGCTCTCGTCACTCTTGGATTCAAGACGCTCCTCGAATGGCGCTACGCCGGCCAAATCGCCGGTCGGCGCCGTCACTGAGGAGACGCCGCGCCCGCATGGCGTGGAGATCCGGATCGAGCGCGTCGAGAAGGATTTCGGTGACTATCCCGCTTTGCGCGACGTCAATCTGACGATCGCGCCGGGCGAGCTCGTCGCGCTGCTGGGACCCTCGGGCTCCGGCAAGACGACGCTGCTGCGCGCCATCGCCGGCCTCTCCAATCCCGATCGCGGCCGCATTCTCTTCGATTCCGAGGACGCCACCACTTTGTCGGTGCAGGAGCGGCGCGTCGGCTTCGTGTTCCAGAATTACGCGCTGTTCAAGCATCTGACCGTCGCCGATAATATCGCCTATGGGCTGAAGGTTCGCCCGCGCCGCTCGCGTCCCTCCCGCGCCGAGATCGCCGCGCGCGCAGCCGAGCTGCTCGAATTCGTGCAGCTCGACGGGCTCGGCGCGCGCTATCCGGCGCAGCTCTCCGGCGGACAGCGGCAGCGCGTGGCGCTCGCGCGCGCCCTCGCCATCGAGCCGCGCGTTCTGCTGCTCGACGAGCCTTTCGGCGCTCTGGACGCGCGCGTGCGCAAGGATCTGCGCCGCTGGCTGCGCGAGGTGCATCGGCAGACCGGCCTCACCACGGTCTTTGTGACGCATGACCAGGACGAGGCGATGGAGCTCGCCGATCGCGTGGTCGTGCTGGACAAGGGCCGCATCGAGCAGATCGGCACGCCGGACGAGCTCTATGATCGGCCGGCCTCGCCCTTCGTGCTCTCCTTCGTCGGCGAGGCGCTGGCGCTGCCGGTGCAGGTCGCCGACGGCAAAGTGATCTTCCAAGGCAAGGAGCTGCACGTCTCCTCGGAAAATCTGCGCAATGGACCGGCGCGCGTCTATTTCCGTCCTGCCGACATCGCTCTGCATGGCGGCCAGATCGGCGCGCTCGAGGGCCGGGTCGAGGCGGTGCGCCGCACGGCTGCGGGCTTGCGCGCGTCGATCTCCATCCCCGGCTATGACCAGACGGTCGAGGTCGACACGGTTGATCGGGCCGGAACGACGCTCGGCAGCAGCGTGCCGCTGTCGTTGAACAATGTGCGGATTTTCTCGACCGCGGCCGAGGAGACGCTCGGCGACGGCGCGGGGATATAGGGGCGACCAAGCCGCGCGAATCCTTCTCCCGCGCGCGGGAGAAGGGGCGCGGCGGCGATGTTCGCCTTTTGGCGCATGGATTGCTTGTCTTTCTTGTCTGATCCGGTAGGCGACACGCGCCTTCATGCCCAGGCGAAGGAACTTCGACCTGGGAGATGGCGATGCGATCGCTCGGACGCAGCCGCAGCATGTGCGCTTGGGATGACTTCGCAGGCGACGCCAAAGCGCTCGACGATCTTCTCGCGGCCGACGGGTCTGGCGCGCTGCCGCCTTTTCTCTTTCTCTCGCAGCCGGGCGTCGACGCGGCAGATCAGCGGCGCTGCTCTGAGCTGTGGACGCGCGATCGGCGCGCCGCCGCGGTCGCGGCGCGGCTCGCGCTCGACTTCCGCTTCAGCGCCGCCGAGGGGCGGAAGATCAGGCTCGGCTATCTCTCCAATGATTTCCACGATCACGCGACCGCGCTGCTGCTGATCGAGACGTTGGAGGCGCATGATCGCGAGCGCTTTTGCGTGAACGCCTATTCCTATGGGGCCGATGACGGCAAGACCATGCGCCGACGGCTCATGGGCGCTTTCGACTCCTTCGTCGACATAGAGGCGCTCTCCGACGGCGACGCCGCCCGGGCGATCCATCACGACGAGGTGGACATTCTCATCGATCTCAAAGGCTTCACCGCCAATGCGCGCAGCGGCATTCTGATGCTGCGCCCGGCGCCCGTGCAGGTGAATTATCTCGGCTATCCGGGCACGCTCGGCGAGGATATCTGCGACTACATCGTCACCGACGATTATGTGACGCCGCTCGCCTCCGCCGGCGATTATTCCGAATCCTTCGCCTATATGCCGAATAGCTATCAGCCGCGCGGCCGCGCCGGGCCGATCGGGACAATACCGACGCGCGAGGCCGTGGGGCTGCCCGAGCAGGGCGTCGTCTTTTGCTGCTTCAACCAGGCCTATAAATTCACGCCGGAGATTTTCGACGTCTGGTGCCGTCTGCTCGACGCTGTGCCCGGCAGCGTCCTTTGGTTGCTCGCCGCGCCTATGGCGGAAGGCAATCTGCGCAATGAGGCGTGGAACCGCGGCGTGAACGGGGCGCGTCTCGTCTTCGCGCCGGATATGGCCCAAGGCGAGCATCTCGCGCGGATTCAGCTCGCCGATCTCGTGCTCGACACAGCGCCCTACAACGCCCACACCACGGCGAGCGACGCTCTCTGGGCCGGCGTGCCGATCGTCACTTGCAGCGGCTCCACATTTCCTTCGCGCGTCGCCGGCAGCCTGCTGCGCGCGGTCGGGCTGACGGAGCTGATCGCTGCGGATCTCGACGATTATTTCGATCTCGCCTATCGGCTGGCCACCGATCCCGCCGGCCTCGCGAAGATCAAGGCGACGCTCTCGGATAATCGGGCGAGCGCCGCGCTCTTCGATGTTCCCGCCTATACGCGCGATCTCGAAGGCCTCTATCAATCCATGTGGAATCGTCGATCCGCAGGCCTGCCGCCGGCGCTCATACCGGCGGCTTGAAGGCGAGAGTGTTTTCGAGCGAATTGGGAACCGGTTCGCATGAAGAAAACACAAAAGCGCTCTGGTTCGATCTGAACCGGAACGACTCTAGTTGGAGATATTGCCGGGGCCTTCTGGCCGCGTGGGATCGGCGCCGAGGCCCAGCCGTCCGACCGTGCCCGAGAAGTTATATTTCTGGCGTTCGCGGTCCGGTCCCGAGCTGGTCTCGGTGGTCTGCGAGTCGCGGGGCCGTGGCAAATCTTCCGAGCGTTTCGTTTGGGCCTGCGCGATCGAGCACATCATCGCCATCGCCAGGACGAAGGCCGACTTCGACGTGAGCATTGCTGTCTCCCTTGTCTTTTTGGAGAGGCTGGACCCCGACGGCGCTGTCTCGAAGGACGCTCCTTCGACGCCGGCATGGGCTGCAGCATAGCAATGCGATTTGTATCAGAGACCAAAGCGCCGATTGCGTCGGCTCGGGGCGCTCACCAATGAAAATGCGCGCGCCTGTCGCGATTTTGCAACAGGCGCGCTGAAAGCTTTCGGATTCGACGGGGATCGCCGATTACTTACCGAACCAGAATATTCTTGAACTGCCAGGGGTCGTTCTCGTCGATATCCTCCGGGAAGAGACCCGGGCGGCCTTCGAGCGGCGTCCAATCCGTGTAGACCCCCTCGACGGGGCCGAGATAGGGCGTCTGAACCTCGAGGCAGCGGCGGAAATCCACCTCATCCGCCTCGACAATGCCGGCGGTGGGGTTTTCCAGCGCCCACACCATGCCGGCGAGGGCGGCCGAGCTCACCTGTAGGCCAGTGGCGTTCTGATAGGGCGCGAGCTCGCGCGTCTCCTCGATGGAGAGGCGGGAGCCGTACCAATAGGCGTTCTTGGCGTGGCCGTAGAGCAGCACGCCGAGCTCGTCTATGCCGTCGACGATCTCGTTCTCGTCGAGAATCTTCCAGCTCGCCTGCATCTTGCCGGCGCGGCCGAACATCTCGTGCAGCGACAGAACGGCGTCGTCGGCGGGATGATAGGCGTAATGGCAGGTCGGCCGGTAAGCCACCTTGCCGGAATCGTCGCGCACGGTGAGAAAATCCGCGATCGAGATCGACTCGTTATGGGTGACGAGGAAGCCGAATTGCGGCCCGGGCGTCGGCGTCCAGCTGCGCACGCGCGTGTTGGCGCCCGGCGACTTCAGATAGATCGCCGCGCCACAGCCGGAGGAATGCGTCCCGGCGATGTCCGGCAGCGATTTCTCATGCGTGCCCCAGCCGAGCTCGGCCGGCTGCTGACCCTCGGAGACGAAGCCTTCCACCGACCAGGTGTTGACGAAGACATCGCGCGGCTTGGGGGTCGTGGCGCGCTGCGTGTCGCGCTCGGCGATGTGAATGCCCTTGACGCCGAGCTTCTGCGCCAACGCGCCCCAATCGGCGCGCGACTTCGGCTCCTCGATGGAGAGGCCGGTGTCGGCGGCGATGTTGAGAAGCGCCTGCTTCACGAACCAGGACACCATGCCCGGATTGGCGCCGCAGCAGGAGACGGCGGTAGGCCCGCCCGGATTGCGGCGACGCTCCTCCAGCACGGTCTCGCGCAGCGCGTAATTGGTGCGCGATTCATTGCCGAGGGTGGTGTCGAAATAAAAGCCGGTCCAAGGCTCGACGACGGTGTCGACATAGAGGCAGCCCAGCTCGCGGGCGAGCTTCATAATGTCGAGCGAGGAGGTGTCGACCGAGAGATTGACGACGAAGCCCTGTCCCTCGCCCTTGGTGAGCAGGGGGGTGAGCACCTCGCGATAATTATCCTTGGTCAGCGCCGTCTTCTGAAACGCGATGCCGCGAATATCCAGCATTTCGCGATGCGTATCGACGGGGTCGATAACGGTGAAACGGCTCTTGTCATAGTCGAAATGGCGTTCGATGAGCGGCAAGATGCCACGTCCGATGGAGCCGAAGCCGATCAGAACGATCGGGCCGGTAATCTTCGCATGGACGGGCCAGTCTGCCATTTCGCTCACCTCTTGGAGTTCGAGAATTTATTGTGCGGCGCGTTACAGCAAGAGCTGCCGACATAATCAAGGAAAAACGGGGGCGGGGCTGCAATCGGGCGGCGCGGCGCGTTCCTTCTCCCGCTCTGCGGGAGACGGCGGCGCGGCGTAGCCGGGTCGGATGTGGGTCCTATCCGCTCCGCAATCTCGAACTTTTCCCCGCCCAGAGCCGTTGCAGTCCTCATCCGTAGCGCATTCGCGCGACGACGGGCGTCGCTCATTCGGAGGAAAAGCCCATTCGCGTCAGCGCTGCGGCCAGCGCCGGCTCGGGGCGCGCCCCGCTGGTGAAGATTGCGCGAGGCGTCGGCGCCGTGGCTTCGCGGTCGGGGCCGAAGCGCTCGACGAGCAGCCGATCGGCCTGGCGCGCGATGGCGGGGGCGGGGTCGATCCATTCGACCGGCCAGGGCGCGAGGCGCCGGAAAAAATCCAGCAGCAGCGGGTAATGCGTGCAGGCGAGCACGACGACATCCGTTCGCGCCTCCTCGCGCGTGACGAAGCAGGGCGCGATCTCGCGGGCGATTTCCGCGTCTGAAACAGCGGCGCCGCGCATAAAATCCTCGGCGAGCGGGGCGAGGCGCGTCGAGCCGATCAGTGTCACCGCGCAATCTTCCGCGAAGCTGGCGATGAGCGCGCGCGTGTAATCGCGCGCCACAGTGCCGGGCGTCGCCAGCACGGAGACGAGGCGCGAGCGCGAGCGCTCGGCGGCGGGCTTTATCGCCGGCACTGTGCCGACGAAGGGAAGCTGCGGCCAGCGCGCCCGCAAAGGGGGAAGCGCGCGCGTGGAGGCCGTGTTGCAGGCGATGACGACGAGATCGGGCGCCAGCTCGGCGATCAATCTTTCCATCACCTCCATGACGCGCGCGACCAGCGCCGTCTCGGAGAGCGGGCCATAGGGGAAGCCGGCGTCATCGGCGCAATAGAGCAGCGTCGCATGCGGGCGCAGCTTGGCGACTTCGGTGAAGACGGTGAGGCCGCCGAGCCCGGAGTCGAAGACGAGGATTTTGGGGACGGGGGGCGTCATGAGGGGCGGTCGGCTCGCAGTGTCCTGACGTCCCCGACTCTGCCCCCTCTCCCGCGAAGCGGGGGAGGGGTGGGGAGGGGGCTTCGCCAAGAATAGAAACCCGTTCCCCCGCGAAGATCAACCTCGCGTCAGAACGGCAGGTTGAACACGCGCGAGGGCTCCAGCGCGCCTTCGACCACCTCGCCGAAAGCGACGGGAACGCCACCGCAGGCCGCATAGACGATGCCGCCCGCTGGCGCGTCGCGGCCGCGCAGGATCAGCGAGCCGCCCCGCCGCAGCCGCGCCGCAGCGTCGCGATCGACGACGACGCAGGGCAGCTCGGTGAGGCCCGCCTCGACCGAGAGAAGCGCATTGGCCGCCTCGCCGCCCTCGATCTCGTCCAGCGTGAAGCTGTCCTCCTCGAGGAAGGGCCCGACGCGTGTGCGGCGTAGCGCGGTCACATGGCCGAAGCAGCCGAGCAGCCGCCCGAGATCGCGCGCGATGGAGCGCACATAGGCGCCCTTGCCGCATTCCATGACGAGCTTGGTCTCCTCCTCCGTCGCATCGACGATGGAGAGGCGATGGATGGTGACGGGGCGCGGCTTCAGCTCTACCGTCTCGCCTTCGCGCGCGAGATCATAGGCGCGCTCGCCGGCGATCTTGATGGCGGAATATTGCGGCGGCACCTGCATGATGTCGCCGATAAAGCGCGGCAGCAGCGCCTCGATCTCAGCGATCGTCGGCCGCTCCTCGCTCTCGCGCACGGATTTGCCGTCGGCGTCGTCCGTGTCGGTCTCGACGCCCCAGCGCACGGTGAAGCTATAGGCCTTCTCGCCATCCTGCACGAAAGGCACGGTCTTGGTCGCCTCGCCGAAAGCGACCGGCAAGATGCCGGAGGCGAGCGGGTCCAGCGTGCCAGCGTGTCCGGCCTTCTTGCCATTATAGATGCGCTTCAAGCGCGAGACGGCGTGCGTCGAGGTCATGCCGACAGGTTTGTCGAGCACCACCCAGCCGTCGACGACGGCGCGGGTCGATTTTCTTCCGTTCATTGCTGGGCGCCGTTCTCTTCGTCGGTTTGAGGCTGATCGAGATCGCGGCGCACGCGCTCGGAGTTCAGCAGCGCGTCGATGCGCGCGACATTGTCGAAACTATCGTCGATGCGGAAACGCACCTCCGGGGCGAATTTGAGATTGACGCCCTTGGCGATCTCGCTGCGCAGATATTTTTTATGGCGGTCGAAAGCGCGCAACACCTCCGGCTCGTCCTTGCCGCCGAGCGGCATGACATAGACGGTGGCGAGCTTCAAATCCGGGCTCATCGTCACACGCGAGACGGTGACGACATGCTGCTCGAGCACGGGATCTGCGATATCCCCGCGCGAAAGCATCGAAGCGATCTGATGGCGGACGAGCTCGGCGACGCGCAACATGCGCTGCGACGGCTCCGCCCCATGGGCGTGATGGGCTCTGGACATGGATATTCGCGCTGTTCGCGCGCTCCCAACGTTGCGCGGCCGTCACTCGCTTTGCAGTCGAGGACGGCGGCGCGCCGAAGGCTTGGTTGAAAGTTCGGTGGAGATCAGCGAGACGCGATCACAGCGTCCGCTTGATCTCCTCGACGCGATAGCACTCGATGACGTCGCCGGCGCGCATGTCCTGATAGTTCTCGAAAGCCATGCCGCATTCCTGTCCGGACTGCACTTCCTTGACCTCGTCCTTGAAGCGCTTGAGCGTCGACAGCTTGCCCTCGTGGACGACGACATTGTCGCGGATGAGACGCACATTGGCGCCACGCTCCACCGAGCCGTCGGTCACGCGGCAACCCGCCACCTTGCCGACCTTGGAAATGTCGAACACCTCGAGAATCTGCGCATTGCCCAGCATGGTCTCGCGCAGAGTGGGCGCGAGCAGGCCGGACATCGCCGCCTTCACATCGTCAACGAGATTGTAGATGATGTTGTAATAGCGGATTTCAATGCCGCCGCGCTCCGACGCCTCGCGCGCTTCCTTATGGGCGCGCACGTTGAAGCCGATGACGACGGCGTTGGACGCTTCGCCGAGCGCAATGTCGGATTCGGAGATGCCGCCGACGCCCGCATGCACGATGCGCGCGCCGACCTCGTCTGTGCCGAGCTTGTCGAGCGCCGCGACGATCGCTTCCACCGAGCCCTGCACATCGCCCTTGATGACGAGCGGGAACTCCTTGCGGCCGGCGGTCTTCAGCTGGCTCATCATATCGGTGAGCGAGGTGCGGGCGCTGCCGCCGCGCGCGGCCAGCTTGTCGCGACGCTGACGCTCGCGATATTCGGTGATCTCTCTCGCGCGGGCTTCCGTCTCCACCACGGCGACGCGGTCGCCGGCTTCCGGCGTGCCGGAGAAGCCGAGGATCTCGACCGGGAAGGACGGGCCGGCGGTTTGCACCACGACGCCCTTGTCGTCGAGCAGCGCGCGCACGCGGCCCCATTGCGAGCCGGCGACGATGATGTCGCCGACCTCTAGCGTGCCGCGCTGCACCAGCACGGTGGCGACCGGGCCGCGGCCCTTGTCGAGCCGCGCCTCGATCACCGTGCCTTCGGCGGAGCGCTCGGGATTGGCCTTGAGGTCGAGCACTTCCGACTGAAGGGTGATGGCGTCGAGCAGCTTGTCGAGATTGAGCCTCTCCTTGGCGGAGACCTCCACCTCGAGCGTGTCGCCGCCGAATGTCTCCGTCTGCACCTCGTGCTGCAGCAGCTCGGTGCGCACGCGCTCGGGCTTGGCGTCGGGCTTGTCGATCTTGTTGATCGCGACGATGATCGGAACCTCCGCCGCCTTGGCGTGGTGGATCGCCTCGATCGTCTGCGGCATCACGCCGTCATCCGCCGCGACGACCAGGATCACAATGTCCGTGACCTTGGCGCCGCGGGCGCGCATGGCGGTGAAGGCCGCGTGGCCGGGGGTGTCGATGAAGGTGATCGGCGCGCCATTGGGCGCCTTCACCTGATAGGCGCCGATATGCTGCGTGATGCCGCCCGCCTCTCCGGCCACGACATTGGCGTGGCGGATCGCGTCGAGCAGCGAGGTCTTGCCGTGGTCGACATGGCCCATGATGGTGACGACCGGCGGCCGCGACTCGAGCTCACCCTCGGCGTCGGGCTCGTCGAATAGGCCCTCCTCGACATCGGACTCGGCGACGCGCTTGACCGCATGGCCGAGCTCTTCGGCGACGAGCTGCGCCGTATCGGCGTCGATGACGTCGGTGATCTTGTGCAGCGCGCCCTGCTTCATCAGCAGGCGAATCACGTCGACGCCGCGCTCCGACATGCGGTTGGCGAGCTCCTGGATGGTGATCGTCTCCGGGAGGATGACCTCGCGGGTGATCTTCTCCTTCTGCTCGGCCTGGCCGAAGGATTTGAGGCGCTGCGTGCGGCGGCGGAAGGCGGCGACGGAGCGCGTGCGCTCTTCTTGCTCGGACGTCGCGGTGGAGACGGTGAGGCGGCCGCGGTCCTTCTGCGCGCCGCCGCGCGAGGGCGTCGGACGGGGCGGCGGCGGCGGCGCCTTGACGGCGATGACGCCGGCGGGACGACGCACGACGCGCTTTTCGGCGTCTTCCGTCGTGGCGGCGGCGGGGCGCGGCGCTTCTCCGCCGGCGGTCGGAGCCGGACGCGGCTGGGCCGGGCGTGCGGTGGCGGGCGTTAGAGCATGCGGCTCGGGAGCGCCGCCTCCGGCGAGGCGACGGCGCGCCTCTTCCTCGGAACGGCGCTTCGACTCGGCGTCGCGGGCAAGGCGCTCCTCTTCCTCGCGCTTGCGGGCTTCTGCGGCGGCGCGCTCCTCGCGCTCGCGCTCCTCGCGCTCGGCGCGCGCCTTGGCTTCCGCCACCGCGCGGCGGCGATCTTCCTCTTCGCGGGTGCGGGCGTCGACCAGGGCGCGGGCGCGGGCCTCGCGTTCATCGTCGGTCAGCGCGCGCAGCACCATGCCGGAGCCGCGCTTGGGCGCAGGCTGCGGGCGCGGGGTCTCGGCTCTCGGCGGAGGCGGCGGCGGCGCGGCGGCGACAGGAGCGGTCGGCGGCGGAGGCGGCGGCGGGGTCACGGGGGCCGCCGGCGCGGCGGGCGCCGCTGTCGCCGGAGCCGCCGGCTTGGTCTCGACATGTCCGGGCGCGCGACGCTTCACCTTCTCGACCACGACCACCTTGGAGCGGCCGTGGGAGAAGCTCTGGCGCACCATTCCGCCATGCTCGGTCGGACGCTGCTTCAAATGCAACGTCTTCGACGGCGTGACGGTCAGCGTCTTGTCGCCGCTGTTCTCGGTCTCGGTCTCACTCATCCAGTTTCCGATCCTCGGGCTGCGCCTGTTCGGTTACGTCTTTCAGCGGGCCGAGCTCGTCGGTCCGCTCGCTGTTCAGAGTCTGCGCGTCGCCAGATGCGCTCTCGCCTCTATAGGCGGCGAGGCGGCGGCAGCGCGCCAAAAAGGCTTGCGTCGGTCCGCCCGGCGCGAGGGCTGCATGTATCACATTTGTGCGGCCCAAAGCCAAATCCAATTGAAGAGAATCGAACAGAGAGATCGTCTCTGTGACCCTCTCGCCGCATCCGCGCGCCGTGGCCGCGCGCCGCGCCGCCTGGGCGAGCTTGCGCCGTCCATCCGCCGAGCCGTCGCACGCCTCCAGCACAGCGGCGACGGCGCCTTTCTCCAGCGCCTCGCACACCTTGCCGAAGCCGGCGACCACCGCGCCCGCCTTATTGGCCATCGCCAGCGATTGCAGGCAATCGGCCTCCAGCAGCCGATCGACGTCCGCAGGAAGCGACGGCGACGCCGAGACCTCGGCCTTCAATTGGCGCGCGAAAGCGCGCTTCTTCAACGCTTCGGCCACGACATCGGCGCGCGCCGTCACCCAGGCCCCGCGGCCGGGCAGGCGTGACCTTATGTCCGGCGTGAGAACGCCGTCCGGCGCGCGCACGAAACGGATCATCCCCTCCGGCGCGTCGCGCCGGCGGGTGACGATGCAGGTCCGTTCGCTCGCCTCGGCCTCTCTCATTCGCTCGCCGTCTCGTTTCGTCACTGCGCCTCGGTCTGCTGCGCCTCTGCCTGCTGCGCGTCTGTCGGCTCAGCGGCCTCGGTCTCCTCGGCTTCCGCCTCGGGCTCCGGCGCCTCGATCCAGCCGGCGCGCACGCGCGCATCCATGATCAGCGCCTCCGCCTCCTCGCGGGAAAGGTCGATCCCGTCGAGGAAGCCGGTCTGCTTGACCGTCTCGCCATCCTTCTTCTCGGTCCAGCCGACGAGATCGTCCGGCACGCAGCCGGCGAGATCCTCGATCGACTTCACGTCATTCTCGCCGAGCTTGACCAGCATCGCCGTGGTGACGCCGTCGAGCTCCTTCAGCTCGTCGAGCACGCCAAGCTCGAGGCGACGCGCCTCGTTCTCCGCTTCGACTCGCTCGAGATAATTGCGGGCGCGGTTTTGAATCTCGGCGGCGGTGTCCTCGTCGAAGCCTTCGATCGTCGCCAGCTCGCCGAGATCGACGAATGCCAGCTCCTCGACCGATTGAAAGCCTTCCGAAGCGAGCAGCCGGCCGACCACCTCATCGACGTCGATGGCGTTCATGAACACTTTGGTGCGCTCGACGAACTCGCGCTGACGGCGCTCCGATTCCTCGGCCTCGGTCAGAATGTCGATGTCCCAGCCGGTGAGCTGCGAGGCGAGGCGCACATTCTGGCCGCGGCGGCCGATGGCCAGCGACAGCTGATCGTCCGGCACCACCACCTCGATGCGCGCGGAATCCTCGTCGAGAACGACCTTCACCACCTCGGCCGGCTGCAGCGCATTGACGATGAACGTCGCCGCATCCGCCGACCAGGGGATGATGTCGATGCGCTCGCCCTGCAATTCGCCGACCACGGCCTGCACGCGCGAGCCGCGCATGCCGACGCAGGCGCCGACGGGATCAATGGAGGAATCGCGCGAGATGACGGCGATCTTGGCGCGCGAGCCCGGATCGCGCGCGACCGACTTCACCTCGATGACGCCGTCGTAGATCTCCGGCACTTCCTGGCGGAACAGCTTGGCCATGAATTGCGGATGCGTGCGCGACAGGAAAATCTGCGGACCGCGCTGCTCGCGGCGCACGTCATAGACATAGGCGCGCACGCGATCGCCCGGACGGAATGTCTCACGCGGGATCATCTCGTCGCGGCGGATGATCGCCTCGCCGCGGCCGAGATCGATGATCACATTGCCATATTCGACGCGCTTGACAACGCCGTTGACGATCTCGCCGATGCGGTCCTTGAATTCTTCGTATTGGCGGTCGCGCTCCGCCTCGCGCACCTTCTGCACGATGATCTGCTTGGCCGATTGCGCGGCGATGCGGCCGAAATCGAAAGGCGGCAGCGTCTCGGATATCCAATCGCCGACCTGCGCCGCCGGATTGCGCTTGCGCGCGTCCTCGATGGAAATCTGCGTCGCGTCATTCTCGATGAGATCGACGACCAGCAGCAGACGCGAGAAGCGGACTTCGCCGCTCTTCGGATTGATCTCGGCGCGGACCTCGGTCTCCTGCCCATAGCGCGAGCGCGCGGCCTTTTGCAGCGCGTCCTCCATGGAGGCGATGACGATCGAGCGGTCGATCGATTTCTCGCGCGCGACCGCATCGGCGATCTGCAGGATTTCCAACCTGTTGGCGCTGACGGCCATATCTTGCTCCCAAAAACGTCGGCCCTACGCGTCGCCGCGACGGCCGGGTCCGCTGCCTTTTTTCTTGAATCCCGTCTGCACGCCGGCCGGAACCAGCGGCTTGGCCTTAGTGCCGCGCGCCACGGCGAAACGGCCCGGCCCACGGCGGGGCCGCGTATCCTCTTGCGGCGCGGCCTCTTCCTCGCTCGGGCCGTCGTCCTCGAGCTGCGCCTTGCCGGCGCGCAGCGCCTCGCGGATCAGCGCGTCGGTCAGCATCAGTTTGGCCTCGTCGAGATCGCGCAGCGGCATTTGCACGATCTTGTCTTCGTCCGGCGGGGCGTCGTCGCGCTCGAGCGTCACCACGGCGTCGCGGCCGTCTCCCTCGACGGAGACAATATTGCCCCGAAAACGCTTGCGGCCAGAGGCGAGCGGCTGCGTCAGCTCGATCTTCGCCTCATGGCCGATCGCGCGACGAAAATCCGAGACTCGCACCAGCGGGCGATCTATGCCGGGGGAGGACAACTCCAGCCGATAGGCGTCCGAGATGACGTCCTCCACGTCCAGCTCCGGCGACAGCGCCTGGCTCGCGGCCTCGCAATCGTCGATGGTCATGGTTCCGTCGGGACGCTCGGCCATGATCTGCAGAACCATGCCGTTCTGCGAGAGAATGCGCGCACGCACGAGACGAAAGCCGAGCTGCGCCAGCACGGGCTCGGCGGTATGGGCGATGCGCGCCGCAACGCCCGTCTCGCCGCAAAGGCGCGGCTCATCGAGCAGGGAGGGCGCCTCCACGGCGCCGGCGGCGGGCGTTTCTGCCAAGCGGCTCATCCTGTCTTGCGAGAATTTCCGGCCGGTGCAAACAAAAAAGAGCGGGTCCCGGCCGGGCCCCACTCTCAAGCAGCGATCATCCGAGAATGACCGTTATGAGATAGAACGAGGCGCTTATACACCCGGATCGCGCGCCGGCGCAAGAAAAATGCTCGGCGGCGGCGCCTCGGCCCTCCGCCGGGAGCGCCGCCGCGCATCACGCCTCGCCGCCGGCTCGAGAAATTGTTTCGAGACCGCGGAAGAGGCGATAGGCTTTTCACGCCTTGGAGAGAGACGAAATAATGCAAATCCCTTTTTTCCGCGCGCTCGAGGACTCGCAGCGCATTCTCATCGCCGGCTGCGGCGGAGGCTTCGACATCGTCAGCGGCCTGCCGCTCCATGTCTTTCTGCGCAATGCGGGCAAGAATGTCTTTCTCGCCAATCTGTCCTTCGCGCGCGTCGATCTCGCCTCCCGCAAGAAGATCGGTCCCGCGGGGCGGCTCGTCGATCTGGACAGCCATATGCAGGGCTATTTTCCCGAGCGCCATCTCGTCGACTGGCTCGCGGCGCGTGGCTGCGAGCCCAAGGTCTTCGCCTTCGAGAAGACCGGCGTGAGACCGCTGCGGCAATCCTATGAAGCGCTCGTCACGCTGTTGAAGGTCGATACGATCATCCTCGTCGACGGCGGGACCGACAGTCTGATGAAGGGCGACGAGGCCGCGCTCGGCACGATAGAGGAGGACGCTCTCTCGATCGCCGCTGTCCATCAGCTCGAGGGCGTCCGCAAATTTCTCGTCTGCCTCGGCTTCGGCGTCGATCATTATCACGGCGTCTGCCATCATTCTTTTCTCGAGAACACGGCCGAGCTGATCCGTTCCGGCGGATTCCTGGGCTGCGTCTCGGTGTCGCCGGGGACGCCCGAGGGCGACGCGCTGCTCGACGCTGTCGATTATCTCAACGAGCGCCAGCCCAATTCCAAGAGCATCGTGGCCAATTCGATCACCTCGGCGATCCGCGGCGGCTTCGGGAATCGGCACGACACGGAGCGCACCAGGGGGACGGAGCTGTTCATCAATGCGCTGATGGCGCTCTATTGGTGCTATGATCTCGCCGCCGTCGTCCGCGGCATGGGCTTTTACGAGGCGATCGCCGGCAGCGAGAAATTCCACGAGGTGGAGAATGCGATCCGCATTCATCACGCCTACGCAGAGAAGCGAGACTGGAAGAATTTGCCGCTCTGAGGCGTCGGCGAATCCCGCTCACCCGAGCAACGCCGCCAGCGGGGCGATCAGCGGCGCGTCGGCGGGCGGCATTTGCGCCGCATCGAGCTCGCCCGGCCGCATCCAGGCGAGCGTCTGGCCCTCGCGGGCGTGCGGCGCGCCCCGCCAGCGCCGGCAGAGGTAGAGCGGCATCAACAGATGAAACGCCTCATAGGCGTGGCTGGCGAAGGTCAGCGGCGCGAGATCGGCTGTCTCCACCTCTATGCCCAGCTCCTCGGCCAGCTCGCGCACGAGCGCCTGCTCCGGCCGCTCGCCGGGGTCGAGCTTGCCGCCGGGGAACTCCCACAGGCCTGCGAGCTGCTTGCCCTGCGGACGCTGGGCGATCAGCACGCGGCCTTGCGGATCGACGAGCGCTGCGGCGACCACGAGAAGCAGAGACAAAGCGTTTCCCTCAATTGCCGGAGAGCACGACCTCGATCGGATCGGTCTCCTTGCCGGTGACGGTGATCTCGTCGTACATCGCGCCGCCCTCGCTCAGCAAGCCGCCCTTCGGAACCCAGGTGAGCTGCGTCGTCACGAAATAGCGGCCCGGCGCGACCTTGTCGAAGGTGAAGCGGCCGGTCGCGCCCGCCTTGGTCGTGCGCGTATAGGCGGCGTATTCGGCCTCCTGCGTCGGCGTCGGCATGAAGAGGGCGGCGATGAACTTGCGCTTGCCGTAGAATTGCGAGATGCGCGCCTGCGCATAGGCGGTCGCCGGGATGAGCCGCACCACCTCGCCGGCGGCGTAGCGCACATTCATCTTGCCCTGCTGGTCGCGCAGAAAGGCCTGACCCTCGATCGTCGCCTTGCCCTCCTGCTTTATGAAGGCGGCCTCGGCGGCATCGAAGCGCATTTCGGGCGCGGCGCTGTTGCAGGCGGAAAGAGCGAGCGGCGCGAGGGCGATGCAGAGGACGGCGGAACGCATGGGGAATGGCCTCGTTGGGCGAATGCGCGGCCAATGTCGCCGCTTCGTCCGGCCGAGGCAAGGCTCTAGAGTGTTTTCGAGCGAAGTGGGAACCGGTTCCGTGAAGAAAACACGACAGAACAAGGCTCGAGAGTGTTTTAAGGTTTCTTCTCCGGCGGCGAGAGAAAGGCGGCGGCGCAGCTCATTTCCTTGCGCCAATCGACGACATTGCTCCGCTTGTCGTAGCAATTGCGCTTGGTGATCGCTTCCTCGCAATCGGCCCCGCCCATGAACTGATAGGTGACGCAGGCGCCGACGGCGGGCGGAGCCTTCGCGTCCTTCTCGACCGCCGCTTTCTCGGCGGGCTTCGTCTTGCCGGCGGTCTTTTTCCTGGCCTTTTTCACTTTGGCCTTCTTAGCGGGAGCGTCCACGCTCTTCTCCACGACGACGCCGGAGGCGGCGGCGTAGTCGCGCGCCTCCTCATAGGCGCCGGCGCAGGCGGCGAGCGATAATGACAAGCCAAAAGGAGCGATGACCAAAAGCGGATGGCGCGGGGGCATGATCTTCGTCTCTTCGCGAGCGTGTCGCGTCGGCATGAAGTCTAAAAACCGAAACGAAGCGCGTCATCGCGCAATGGCGCCTAGGGGCCGCTGCGTGTCCGCATGCGCGCGCAGCATTTCGAGCACGTCGCGCAGGCTGGCGACGACTGCGAGGCAGAGGGCGCGCTCCTCGGCGGAGGGCTGCAGAACATCGGGGGCCATGATCGTCATTGCGCCGGAGGCGGCGGCCGAGCGCAGCCCGGTCGGCGAATCCTCGAGCGCGAGGCAGCGCCGCGGCTCCTTGCCGAGCGCGCGCGCGGCGCGCAGATAAGATTCGGGATGCGGCTTGCCGCGCAGAACATCGTCGCGCGTCACCAGAGCGGAGAAATGCGAGAGCAGTCCGCAACGGCTCAGATGATGCTCGGCGGTCGGGCGCCGCGAGGAGGTGGCGATGGCGAGCGGAATATTCATCGCCGTGAGATAGTCGACCAGCTCGCGCGCGCCCTCCTTCAGCGGCACGCCGGAGCGCGAGGCGCGGGCGACGAAGGCGCCGCAGGCTTCGATGCAGGCGTCGAGCGGGAAATCGGCGCCGAAGCGCTCGATCATCATCGTCTCGCAATCCTGCATGGGCTTGCCGATCATGCGATGGCAAAACGCCTCGGTGATCTCATAGCCGACGGCGCGGCCGGCGGCGATCCAGGCGTCGACATAGAGCCGCTCCGTGTCGAGCAGCGTGCCGTCCATGTCGAAGAGCACTGCTTCTATAGCATGGGGGAAAACCATAAGTCCGCTTCCTCGCCGCCCGAGCCGAGGCGAGTAGAAGCCGATTCTCGAAACGCTGCGATGACGAACAGGTCACGAGCCCATGTCAGGCGCGCGCTTTCCTTCTCCCGCAGGCGGGAGAAGGAAAGGCTCGGGAGGGAAAACGATCAGCTGCGATAGTCGCCGTTGATGGCGACATATTCCTTCGTCAGATCGCAGGTCCACACGCGCGCGGCGCCGGAGCCGAGGCCGATGTCGACATGGATGGCGATCTCGTCGCGCTTCATGATCTGCGAGACTTCCGCCTCATCGTAATCGGGATCGCGCAGGCCCTTATGGGCGACGCGTATGTCGCCGAACCATATGGCCAGCTTGTCGCGATCCGCGGCCTCGCCGGATTTGCCGACCGCCATCACCACGCGGCCCCAATTGGCGTCCTCGCCGGCCACCGCCGTCTTCACCAGCGGCGAATTGGCGATGGAGAGGGCGATGCGCTTGGCCGCCTTGGGGCTCTCGGCGCCCATCACCGTCACCTCGACGAATTTGCGCGCGCCTTCGCCGTCCTTCACCACCTGATGCGCGAGATCGAGCAGAACCTCGTCCAGCGCGCGGCGGAAATCCTCGAGGCGGCGGTCGCTCGTCTTCTCGATGTGCGGCGCGCCGCGCTCCGCCGCCGCGCCTGTCGCGAAGAGCAGCAGCGTGTCCGAGGTCGAGGTGTCGCTGTCCACGGTGATGGCGTTGAACGAGGTCTGCACCGATTTCGACAAGAGGCTCTGCAGAACCTCGGCGTCGATCGGCGCGTCGGTGAAGACGAAGGAGAGCATGGTCGCCATATCGGGCGCGATCATGCCCGCGCCCTTGGCGACGCCCGCTAGGCGCACCTCGACGTCGCCGAGCTTGGCGACGCGCGTCGAGAGCTTGGGATAGGTGTCGGTGGTCATGATCGCCGAGGCGGCCTCGCGCCAGGCGTCGCCGCGCGCCTCGGCCACGAGCTTGCCCAGCACGGGCTCGAATTTCGTGGCGTCGAGCGGCTCGCCGATGACGCCTGTGGAGGCGAGGAAGATCTGCTTCTCGGGCACGCGGGCGGCGGCGGCGACGAGCTTGGCGGAGAGCTTGGCCGCCTCCTTGCCGGCTTTGCCGGTGAAGGCGTTGGCGTTGCCGGAATTGACGAGCAGCGCCCGCGCCTTGCCGCCCTCGAGCCGCGCCCGGCACCAGTCGACAGGGGCCGAGGGGCATTTGGAGCGCGTGAACACCCCGGCGACCTGCGTGCCCTCGTCGAAGAGGGCGAGCATGGCGTCGGTGCGTCCGGCATAGCGTATGCCGGCCTGCGCCACCGCGAAGCGGACGCCGGCGATCGGCGGAATGTCGGGATAGGTCTTGGGGGCGAGCGGCGAAATGGGGGCGGCCTTGGCCATGGGGCGGTATAGGTCCTGAAAAGCAAGGGGTGGGAGCAGGATGGTGAGCAGTGAGCGGGCGCGGCGAGCGAGCAGGGCGGGCGCGGCGAGCCGCGCTTCCCTACTCCCCGCTCACTACCGCCTCATGACTATTTCTTCTTCTCGGCAGGCTTGGCCTCGACGGGCTTGTCGCCCGGCTTGGCTTCGGCCGCCGGCGGCTCGGTGCGCTCGATCTTGGCGCCCTGGCGCAGCTCGATGATCAGGTCCGACTGGGCCTTCTGCGCCACATAGCGGGAGACCTGGTCGCGCACCTGGTCCAGCGGCGGGAACACCTTCGGGCGCTTCTCGTCCAGCTTGATGATATGCCAGCCGAATTGCGTCTTCACCGGATCGGAGATCTGTCCCGGCTCCATCTTGAAGGCGGCCTCGCCGAATTCCGGCACCATGCGGTCCTTGGTGAACCAGCCGAGATCGCCGCCCTGCGCGCCCGTGTCCTTGGACAGCTCGGTCGCGACCTTGCCGAAATCCTCGCCGCCCTTCACGCGCTTTTGCGCCGCCTTGGCCTCGTCCTCCGTCGTCACCAGAATATGGTGCGCGTGGATCTCGGTCTCGGGCTTTTGATTCTTGGCGGCCTCGTCATAGGTCTTCTTGACGGCGGCCTCGGTGGTGGCGTCCTTGGAGACCTTGCCGAGCAGCGCCTCCATCAGCGCCTTGTCGCGCAAATAGGCGAGCTTCTTGGCGAAATCCGGCGTCTCGCCCAGCTTGTCGCGCTGCGCCTTCTGCACCACGAGCTGCTCGTCGATGAGGAAATCGAGAATATAATTCTCGCGCGCCTTGCCCTCCAGCTGCCGCGGCAGACCAGCCCCGAGATCGTCGAGCGCGATTTTCACGTCTTCGTCGGTGATGTCGACGCCATTGACCTTGGCGAGGACCTTGGCCTGCGCCGGGGCCGCGCCCATCGCCAGCAGAGCGAGGACGCCGATCGCGGCGAGGACGCCCCGGCTGCCGAGACGCGTGGTCTTGAGGTGAGGCATGATGGTCTCCAACAAAAGAGCGACAGGCGGGGAGGCCTGTCGCGAACAGCGTTCCACTAGAGCAAGACTCCGCAAAGGGGAACACGGAAATTTGGGCGCGACGCGCGGCGCCGGCGTCGTCTCGATGGAATTGGTCAAGATTATATTGCAAGGGTCGAGGGTCGCGCAACGCCGCTCGCGCTCGGGCCGGGAGGTTCTTCCGGTTCCGGTCGGGAAAGCTTTAACGATAGCGGTCGCCGCTTCGAGCCTTTGGGAAATATCGTCATGACTCTCGTTCCGCCGCTCCACGGCGAGGCTTCGTCGGCCGCTCTCGAGCAGCGCGTCTACGCCAAGGTCACGCGGCGCGTGCTGCCGCTGCTCTTTCTCTGCTACATCCTCGCTTATCTCGATCGCGTGAATGTCGGCTTCGCCAAGCTGCAGATGGTCGGCGATCTGAAATTCAGCGAGAGCGTCTATGGGCTCGGCGCCGGCGTCTTCTTCATCGGCTATTTCCTGTTCGAGATTCCCAGCAATCTGATCCTGCATCGCGTCGGTGCGCGGCGCTGGATCGCGCGCATTCTCGTCACCTGGGGGCTGGCCTCGGCGACGACAATGCTCGTCTCGACGCCGCTCATGTTCTACGTCATGCGCTTTCTGCTCGGCGTCGCCGAGGCCGGCTTCTTTCCCGGCGCCATCCTCTATCTCACCTATTGGTTTCCCGCCGCGCGCCGTGGCCGCATCACCGCGCTGCTGATGTTGGCGGTGCCGCTCGCCGGCGTCGTCGGCGGCCCGCTCTCGGGCTGGATATTGCAGAATCTCGACGGCGTTCACGGGCTTTCGGGGTGGCGCTGGATGTTCCTCATCGAAGGGCTGCCGTCCATTGTCGTCGGCGCGATCGTCTTTTTCGCGCTCGAGGACAATATCGAAAAAGCCGGCTGGCTGTCGGACCGCGAGAAGAGGCTGCTCGCCGATCATCTCGCCGCCGATCACGCCGCCCATGCGTCCCATTCCTTCCGCGATGCGATGCGCGACGCCAAAGTCTGGATTTTATGTCTCGTCTATTTCGGAATTGTGATGGGGCTCTATGGCGTCGGTTTCTGGCTGCCGACTCTGGTCCAGGCGACGGGCGTCAGCCGGCCGCTCGACATCGGCCTCTTGTCGGCCGCGCCCTACGCCGTCGCCAGCGTCGCCATGCTCTTGGGCGGAATCAGCGCCGATAAATATCGCGAGCGCCGCTGGCATCTCGCTCTGCCTTGCGCATTGGGCGCCGTCGGCCTCGTCGCCAACGGGCTCTTCGCCGCCGACACGGCGACGGCGCTGATCGCGCTCACTGTGGCGAGCGCCGGCACGATGACGGCGCTGCCATTGTTCTGGAGCTGCCCGACCGCCTTTCTGCGCGGCGTCGCCGCGGCGGGCGGCATAGCGCTCATCAATTCGGTCGGAAATCTCGCGGGCTTCGTCAGCCCCTATATGGTCGGCTTCATCAAGGATCAGACCCAGCGCGCCGATTACGGGCTCTATGCGCTGGCTCTGTTCATGGCCATGAGCGCGATGCTCGTCATCATCGCCATTCCGTCGCGGCTCGTCGATCGATGATGAATACAGTCCCCTCATCCTGAGGCGCTTTTTGCGGAACGCAAAAAGCCTCGAAGGATGCTCCAGAAGGCTGCGCGGTCGACCCTTCGAGACGCCGGCTTCGCCGGCTCCTCAGGGTGAGGGCGCTGTTTTGCTTTCAGCGCCGAGAATGGACACGAAAATCGCCCGCGTCGCGCGCTGCGTCTCCACGATCTGCGCCTCGAGATGGGCGATATCCACCGCCTCGCCGCCACGCAGCAGCAGCTCGACGAGGCCGCGCGGCGCATGCGCAGGATCGAAATCATTGTCGATCGAGAGCCGCAGCAATTGCGTGAGGCTCTGATAGAGGCGCGAGGCTTCGATCAATGTCGCCGCTTCGTTCGGGTCCAATAGGGAGAGATCGGAAAGACGCTCCAGCGCCGTCGATGTCATCGTCGAGAGGCACGCCGGATGCGCGTTCGCATGGCGAAGCTGCAAATATTGCGCGATGAACTCCACATCGATCAGCCCGCCCGGCGCCTGCTTCAAATCCCAAAGGCTTCTCGCCGGCTTGTCGCGCTCGAGACGGGCGCGCATGTCGAGGACGTCCTGGCGCAGCTTTTCGACGTCGCGCGGACGCGTCAGCGCGGCGCTGATCGCTTCTTCGACGATCGTCGCGAAATCGCTCGCCCCGGCGACGACGCGCGCGCGCGTCAGCGCCATATGCTCCCAGCTCCACGCCTCATGCGCGTGATAATCCTCGAAGGCTTTCACGCTCACCGCCAGCGGCCCTTTGCTGCCGGACGGCCGCAGGCGAAAATCGACCTCATAGAGCAGGCCCTGCGCCATTGGCGCAGACAGCGCGGAAATGAGCCGCTGCGTCAGCCGCGCATAATAGGCGGGCGCGGCGAGCGGCCGCTCGCCATCCGACTCGGCGTGCGGATCGGCGTCATAGAGCAGCATGAGGTCGAGATCGGAAGCGGCGGTCATCTCGCGTCCGCCGAGCTTGCCCAGCGCGACGACGCAAGCGCGGCCGCCTGCAATGCGTCCATGCGCGCGCGCGAGCTCCGCCTCGACGCGCGGCAGCAGAGCGGCGATGAGGCGTTCGGCGAGTCGCGCATAGGCGAGGCCCGCCTCCGCCACCGAGAGCGCGCCGGTCAGAACGCGCACGCCGATGAGAAACTTCTGCTCCTGTCCGAAGACGCGCGCGGCGTCGAGCGCCTCCTCATAGGAGCGCGTTTCCGCGAGGCTGCGCGCGAGCGCTGCGGCGAGCTCCGATTCATCGGGCAAATGCTCGAAAAAGGCAGGCTCCAGCACGGCGTCGAGCACGCGCGGGCGCCGCGAGATGGTGGCGGCGAGCTTGGGCGCGGCGCCGGTGATCGCCGTCAGCAAAGACAGCAGCGTCGGATTGGCGAGGAGCACGGAAAACAATTGCACGCCGGCCGGAAGCCCGGCGAGCAATTTGTCGAAAGCGAGAAAGGCCCGATCGGCGTTCTCCGTCGCGGCGAGCGCCTCCAGCAGCGCCGGCGTCAGCTCGGTCAGGCGCTCGCGCGCCTTGGTGGAGCGCGTCGCGGCGTAGCGGCCGAAATGCCAGCCGCGTATCGTCTCCGTCACTGTCTTGGGATGCGCGAAGCCGAGACGCGACAGCGTTTCGAGCGTGCCGGGATCGTCCTCGCCGCCGGTGAAGACGAGATTGCCGGTCTGCGAGGAAAGCTGCGGCGCGCTCTCGAAGAGATGCGAATAATGGCTCTGCACCGTCTCGAGATGCGCGACCAGCGCCTGCGTGAAATCCTCGAGCGTGGCGAAGCCGGCCATGCGCGCGATGCGCAGCGCCTCCTTCTCGTCGCGCGGCAGAACATGGGTCTGCTTGTCGGCGACCATTTGAATGCGATGCTCGATATCGCGCAGAAAGACGTAAGCCGCGCGCAGCTCGTCGCGCACGCGCGGCTCGATCCAGCCATTGGCGAGGAGCGCGTCGAGCGTCTCCAATGTCGCGCGGCCGCGCAATGCGGGATTGCGTCCGCCGGTGATGAGCTGCTGCGTCTGCGCGAAAAACTCGATCTCGCGAATGCCGCCGCGGCCGAGCTTGAGATCATGCCCCAGCGCGGCGATCTCGCCATGGCCTTTGAAAGCGTGAATCTGCCGCTTGATCGAATGCACGTCGGCGATGGCGGCGAAATCGAAATTCTTGCGCCAGACGAAAGGAGACAGCTCTTTCAGAAAAGCCTCGCCGGCCGGAATGTCGCCGGCCGCCGCGCGCGCCTTGATGAAGGCGGCGCGCTCCCAATTCTGGCCCATGCTCTCATAGTAAGAGAAGGCCGCCTCGAGCGGTATGGCGATGGGCGTCGCGCCGGGATCGGGCCGCAGCCGCAGATCGACGCGGAACACATAGCCGTCGGGCGTGATCTCCGAGAGAATGCGCACGACACGCTTCGTCATTTTGACGAAGAGATCGACATCCTCGCTCGGCTGCGCGACGCGGGCGCGGGCGCGGTCGAAGAGGACGATGATGTCTATGTCGGAAGAGTAGTTGAGCTCATAGGCGCCTTCCTTGCCCATGGCGAGGAATATCCAGCCGCAGCCGCGCTCCGGCATGCGCTGATCATAGAGCTCGAGCTTGCCGGCGGCGGCGGCCTCGCGCAGCGTGAAGGCGATGGAAGCGGCGAGCGCGGCGTCGGCGAGGCGCGTGAGCGCATCGGTCGCCTGCATCGTGTCCCAGACTTTGGAAAGATCGGCGAGCGCGACCAGCAGCGCGCCCTCCTGCTTGGCGCGCCGCAATGCGCGCATCAGCTCGGCTTCATCCGTGACGCCCTTGGCGGCGTTGCATGTGGCCTCCACGAGCCGCGCGAGGCTGGCGTCGGGCTCGTCGCTCAGCAGGCGCGCGAGCCGGGCGGGATCACGCGCGGACAGCTCGGTGAGAAAAGGCGAGGAGCCGAGGACGCCCTCGAGTAGAGGGCGTGCTTTTCCATGCACAGCGAGAACGGTGGCGAGCGCGCCATCGGCGTCGCTCTCCAGCACGCGCGCCAGCGCGGCCGCGGCTTGCGCATGGTCGATCGGCTCGATGACGCGGAGGGCGCGGGAGAGGAGCGAGCGGGAATTCGTCTGCGTCATTTTCGTCCGTTGCCTGCGCAGCGACGCCTCTCAGAATTGCGCGCTTCCTTCTCCCTCCTGCGGGAGAAGGAGTCGCGCGGCGAGATTCGGCCGAACGCGGCGACGCAAACGCGCGTCACGAAAATTCGATCAGCTCTCGCTCCGTCAGCAGAAAATCCAGCTTCTGGTCGTGCGGCTCGGTCGGCACGGAATCGGTCTCCTGGCAGGCGTAGGCGACGCCGACGGCGACGATGCGCTTCTTGGCGCGCAGCTGAGAGAGCGTCGCGTCATAAATGCCGCCGCCATAGCCCAGCCGATAGCCCTTGCGGTCGAAGGCGGCGAGCGGCGAGAAGACGATGTCGGGCTCGAAGGAGGGCTGCGTCTCGGCCGGCTCGGAGAGGCCGAAGGGACCTTTCATCAGATCGTCGCCGGGCGTGAAGGCGCGGAAGATCAGCGGGCGCTTCACCGCCGTCATCACCGGCAGCGCCGTGGCGATTTTCTCCGCCGCCAGAATCTCCAGCAGAGGGCGCGTGTTCAGCTCGCTGCGGATCGGCCAATAGACGGAGACCACCTCGCCGGTCTCGGAGCCGCGCGGCGCGAATCGACGCACCAGCGCCAGCGCGCGCTCGGCGACTTCGAGCGAGGCGGCGTGCGCCTCCTCATGAGAGACGAGATCGCGGCGGGAGAGCGTCCGCCGGCGCAGTTCGGTCTTGGCGTCGACGGTCATTGGGGCGTTTAATCGTCCGAGATGCAATAGCGCGGGCCGCGTGAGCCGTGGGACATCGATCCCGGGAACCTACAACGTAGGTGGGCGCCGTAGTGACCGAGCCCACGGGCAAGGCCAGGGACAGCTCCCTTAGAGATCGATAAGGCCCCGGGGAATTAAAGTCCGTCACGCACCCCGCAGCGCCGCGAGAGCAATGTAATCCCACGCGGGCGAGAACGCCAGAGGCCGACGTGGCGATGCTTGTGGGCTGGTATCTTTTTTGATACATTGCCCTAATTCTATGACCGAGGCTCTCGAGGCCATTCCCCTCCGCTTCTGGCGGACTCTCGCGGGCCGAGAGCCAGTGCGGGAATGGCTGAATGAATTGCCGCTCGACGATCGTCGCGCCGTCGGGCGCGACATGATGAAGGTCCAGTTCGGCTGGCCGATGGGCCTGCCCTTGTGCCGAGCGTTGAGCGGCGGCTTGTGGGAGGTCCGGTCGTCCTTGCCGAGCAAGCGAGAGGCGCGCGTCTTCTTCGGCTTTCACGAGGGCGCGCTGATCGCGCTCCATGCATTCATCGAGAAGACGCAACGCACGCCGGCGGATGAGCTGACGCTCGCGCGCCAGAGGCTGAAAAAGGTCGCATCATGGTGACGAAAAAGCAAAACCCTGCGCCGGGCGTCGGAGAAAATCCTCACCTCGGCTCGACTTTCGACAGCTGGCTGGACGAGCAGGGCATTCGCGAGGAAGTCACGGCCGCAGCGATCAAGGAGGTGATCGCCGCGCAACTCGCCGCCGAAATGAAGAAGAAAGGAATCACCAAAGCGCGGATGGCCGAGATGATGGAGACGAGCCGCGCTCAGATCGATCGGCTGCTCGATCCGAAGAACGATAGCGCCACGCTCGATACTCTGGTGCGTGCGGCGAAGGTCGTCGGCCGGCGCTTGCGCTTCGAATTGGTGTGACCGCTCACGCGTGCTCGAACGGCCGACGATGCTCGTCATAGGGCCGGCGCGAGTGCTCGCCCCAGCGGGCGAGGCGTTCGATGCGCGTCAGCGTGAACAGGCCGAAGGGCGGCAGCACGCGGCGCTCGGTGAGGCGCATGTCGGTGCGGGAGTCGATCCAGTCTCCGATGATCGACCACGGGAATTGCGGGCGCCAGCCGAGAGTGACGGAAAAGCTCTCGCCGATGAACTCCTCCAGCGCCGACATCGGCCAATCCGGCGAGCTGACATGATTGACCAGCACGATCTCGCCGCCCGGCCGCAGCACGCGGGCGAGCTCGTCCAGAGTCTCCTCCGGGTCGGGTACAACGGTCAGCAGATAGGGCGCCACCACGCAGGCGAAGCTGGCGTCGCAGAAGGCGAGGCGGCTCGCGTCCATGCGGGCGAGGCCGGCGATGTTCTTCAGTCCCTCGCGGGCGACGCGGGCGGAGGCGCGTTGCAGCATAGGCTCGGAGAGATCGACGCCGACGACCCGCGCCTTGTCGCGGAACATGGGCAGCTCGAGGCCGGTGCCGACCCCGACGTCCAATATGCGCCCATCGGCGCGCGAGGCGATCGTCGCCACGGCGCGCCGGCCGGGGCCGAGCATATGGGAGAAGACGAGATCATAGACGGGCGCCCAGCGGGCGTAGGCGGCCTCTATCGCCTGGCGATCGAGGCCGTGCTCGAAGAAATTGAAGCCGGAAACGCCACGCGCATCGCTCATCACGCACTCCGATCGAGCTCGAGCGCCGGCTCTGGCGCGGGGGGCTCCACTTCGGCGTGCGCGATGAAGCCGCCGCCGAGCACACGGCCGCGCGTGTCGTCGCGCTCATAGAAGACGCAAGCCTGGCCCGGCGAGACGCCGAACTCGCCGGTTTCGAACACGACCTCCGCCCCGCCGCCCGGCAGCGGCCGCAGCAGCGCCGCCGTCGGCGGACGGGTGGAGCGCACGCGCGCGGAAATCGGCAGCCCCTCGGCCGGCAGATCGGAAAGATCGCCCGGGCCGATCCAATTCACGTCGCGCAAAGCGACGCGGCGGGTCTCCAGCGCCTCGCGCGGGCCGACGACGACCTGCGCCTTGGCGGCGTCGAGCCGCACGACGAAGAGCGGCTCGGCCGCGCGGCCGGAGACGGCGGCGCCGAGGCCGAGGCCGCGCCGCTGGCCGATGGTGTAATGGATGACCCCGGCATGGCGCCCGAGCACGCGCCCGTCCACATGGACGATGTCGCCCGGCACGGCGGCGCCGGGCGACAGGCGCTCGACGAGATCGGTGTAATGGCCGCTGGGGACGAAGCAGATGTCCTGGCTGTCCGGCTTCTCGGCGATGTCGAGACCGAAACGGCGGGCCAGCTCGCGCACCTCGGATTTGGCGTATTCGCCGAGCGGAAAGCGCAGCATGTCGAGCTGCGCGCGCGTCGTGGCGAAGAGGAAATAGCTCTGATCGCGGGAGGCGTCGAAGGCGCGATAGAGCGCGCGGCCGCCGAAGCCGTCCTCGCGCGAGGCGATGTAATGGCCGGTGGCGAGAGCGTCGGCGCCGAGATCCTTGGCGGTCTCGAAGAGATCGACGAATTTCACGAATTGATTGCAGGCGACGCAGGGAACCGGCGTCTCGCCGCTGGCGTAGCTCTGCGCGAAAGTGTCGATGACGGTCTCGCGGAAGCGGCTCTCATAGTCGAGCACGTAATGCGGAATGCCGAGCCGCGCCGCCACCTGGCGGGCGTCTTGGATGTCCTGGCCGGCGCAGCAGGCGCCCTTGCGATGCGTGGCCTCGCCATGGTCGTAGAGTTGCAGCGTGACGCCCACGACGTCATAGCCTTCCTCGCGCAGCAGAGCGGCGACGACGCTGGAGTCGACGCCGCCGGACATGGCCACGACGACCCGCGTCTCGCCCGGCGGCTTGGGCAGATCGAGGCTGTTGAGTAGGCTGGCGCCGGCCGTCGTCATTTTCTTTGACCGTCCGAAGAGCGTTGCGCGAGAACCGCCGGCGGAAGCTTCAAATCCGCGCCAACGTCTCGCAATTCATTGTAAACCATCATCCGTTCGGCGAGGCAATCCGTCCGAGCCGGGCTCGGCCCTGCCGCCGTCAGTCCCTATCTGCCGCGCGGGCCTGCCCGTTCAAGGCCGAAAGCGGCGTTTTCTGGCGGCCGAAGGCGTCGAAATTGCCGGGATCGAGGAATGCCTCGAAGGCGGCTCGGCGCGCCGGCCATTCGCTGTCCAGCATGGAAAACCAGGCGGTGTCGCGATTGCGGCCCTTGACGATCATATGCTGGCGGAAGAGCCCCTCCGGCGAAAAGCCGAGCCGCAGCGCCGCCGCCTTGGACTTCTCATTGGCGTTGTCGCATTTCCAGACATAGCGGCGGCAGCCGAGCGTCTCGAAGGCGTGGGCGGCGAATAAATATTGCGCCTCGGTCGCCCCGGCGCTGCGCTGCAGAGCCGGGGAATAGAGCACGCCGCCCACTTCGACGGCGCGATTGGCCGGCTCGATGTTCATATAGGACTGGAAGCCGACAGCGCGGCCGTCGCCGTCGAGCACGGCGAACCAGACCGCATCGGTCGCGGCCGCCATTTTCTCGACGGCGGCGCGGAAGGCGGCGCGGTCGGGGAAGGGGCCGATGAAGAGATAGCGCCACAGCGCCTCGCGATCCTCGGCGCGGGGCTGCTCGTGCGTCGCCGCATAGAGATCGTCGGCATGGGCCGCTGCGAGCGGGACGAGATTGGTGAGCCGGCCGGAGAGGCGCGTTCGCGTGGGAGCGACGAAAGGCGCCGAGAGCGGGGCCGGAGGCTGCGGTTGTGACATTTTTGTCTCAGGGTCGAAAGAAGGCGGCTCTGCCGCTTTTATCTCATCGCAGTGGCATGGAACATGCCCTAGCTTCGTCGTCAGAGAGGTTTCGACCGGCCCGAGGATTTGACCTCCAGCGGGGGAGAAAGCGCATGCTCTATTCCGTGATGATCCTCGTCTGCTCGCTACAGGTCTCGCCGAGCGACTGCCGCCCGGAGACGGCGATAGACGTCGTCCGGGGGCCGAGGGTGGCGAGCCAGGCGCAATGCGGCCTCCTCGGGCAGGCGACGATCGCCCGCACGACGCTCGCGCCGCGCGAGGGAGAGGAATATCTCAAGATCGTCTGCCGCCGCGGCGAGGCGTGACGAGAGCAGTGTCATATTGCTGCCGTATTGTCCGACGGCCGCATCGCTGCTAAGAGGCCGCCGTGTCACTGGTGAGGGTCGAGGCGTTTCGATGGCGGCGATGAAAATTCTCGCAGGCAACTCTAATCGCGCGCTCGCCGAGACGATCGCAGCCTATGTCGGCGTGCCTTTGTGTCGGGCGCAGGTGCGGCGCTTCGCCGATATGGAGGTCTTCGTCGAGATTCAGGAGAATGTGCGCGGGCAGGACACTTTCGTCGTCCAGTCGACCTCCGCGCCTTCGAACGATCATCTGATGGAGCTGCTCATCATGATCGACGCGCTGCGCCGCGCGTCGGCGCGCCGCATCACCGCGGTCATTCCCTATTTCGGCTATGCGCGGCAAGACCGCAAAGGCACGTCGCGCACGCCGATCTCGGCCAAGCTCGTGGCTAATCTCATCACCCGCGCGGGCGCCGACCGCGTGCTGACCGTCGATCTCCACGCCGGGCAGATTCAGGGCTTCTTCGACATTCCGACCGACAATCTCTTCGCGGCGCCGGTCATGGTGGCGGATATCAAATCGCACGCCAAAGTGCCCAATGCGATGGTGGTCTCGCCGGATACGGGCGGCGTGGTGCGCGCCCGCGCGCTCGCCAAGCGCATCGACGCGCCGCTGGCCATCGTCGACAAGCGCCGCGAGCGCGCCGGCGAATCGGAGGTGATGAACATCATCGGCGACGTCTCCGGCCGCAATTGCATTCTCGTCGACGATATCGTCGATTCGGGCGGCACTCTGTGCAACGCCGCCGAGGCGCTGCTGGCGCAGGGCGCGACCTCGGTCTCCGCCTATATCACCCATGGCGTGCTGTCCGGCGCGGCGGCCGAGCGCGTCGCTGCCTCCAAGCTGAAAGAGCTGGTGCTGACCGACACGATCGCGGCGACGCCCGCCGTGCAGGGAGCGCGCAACATCCGCTTCATCCCGATCGGTCCTCTGATCGGCGAGGCCATCGCCCGCACGGCGCGCGAGGAGAGCGTGTCGAGCCTGTTCGATTGATGGCGCGCGCCGCAGGGCGCGATCAAAGCGAAAGCCCTCGCTGACGCGAGGGCCGTCTGTTCCCGCGAGTGGACGAGAGAGCGCGCGCCGCGTCGAGAGTTTGTGAGCACATGATCGAGCCTGTTCCCGCACGCTTCAATCTCGCCCGCTATTGCATCGCCGATCACGCGCGCGTTCATCCCGACAAGACAGCGATCGTCATCGTCGGCGACGAGAGCGAGACGAGCTGGACCTATGGCGTGCTCGATCGCGACGTGCGCGCGCTCGCCGCCGGCTTTCGCGATCTCGGCCTTTCGCCCGGCGCGCGGGTGATGATCCGCATGGGCAATGAGGCCGGCGCGGTCCTCTCCTATTTTGCCGCCATCGCCGCCGGCTATGTCGCGCTGCTCGCCTCCTCGCAGCTCACTTTCGAGGAGGCCTCCTTCCTGCTGGAAGATTGCGGCGCGACCGCGCTGGTGCTCGGCCGCGATTTCGAGGGCGAGGCGCATTTGCGCGCCGGCGTCTTCGTCTTGCGCGGCGAGGATCTCGCGCGGCTGACGAAAGACGCGCCGCTGGACGAATACGCCGACACGGCGGCCGACGATCCCGCCTATCTCGTCTACACGTCCGGCACGACGAGCCGGCCCAAGGGCGTGCTGCATGCGCATCGCGCCGCCTGGGCGCGGCGGCCCATGTATTCGCATTGGCAGGGCCTTTCTGCGGCCGATGTGATGCTGCATGCCGGCGCGATGAATTGGACCTACACGCTCGGCGTCGGCGTGGTCGATCCGCTGGCCAATGGCGCCGCGGCGGTGCTCTACAATGGCCGCCCCGATCCGCAAGTCTGGCCGCGGCTCATTGCGCGCCATCGCGCGACCATCTTCGCCGCCGTGCCTGGCGTCTATCGCCAGATTCTCAAATATGCGGCGCTGGAGACGCATGATCTCTCGAGCCTGCGGCATGGCCTCACCGCCGGCGCCGCTCTGTCGCCGAGCCTGCTAGAGGAATGGCGCGCGCGCGCCAAGACCGAGCTCTACGAGGCCTTCGGCATGAGCGAGATTTCGACCTTCATTTCCAGCGCGCCGAGCGTTCCGGTGCGGCCGGGCTCGCCGGGTCGCCCGCAGCCGGGGCGCTTCGTCGCCGCTCTGCCGCGCGAGGAGGGGACCGAGCCGCTCGGCCTCGGCGAGACCGGTGTGCTCGCCGTGCGCCGCGACGAGCCGGGCCTGATGTTGCGTTATTGGAACCGGCCGGACGAAGAAAGGGAAGCCTTTCGCGGCGACTGGTTCGTCTCCGGCGATCTCGTCGAGTTCGACGCCGATGGCTATATGTGGCACCATGGCCGCGCGGATGAGGTGATGAACGCACTCGGCTATCGCGTCTCGCCGGCGGAAGTGGAGAAATGCCTGCTGGCGCATCCGCTCGTCGCCGACGCCGCTGTCGCGGAGCGTCCGGGCCGCGACGATCAGACGATCATCAAAGCCTATGTGATTTTGCGCGATGGCGCGACGCTGGGCGAGGAGGATATCCTCGCCCATTGCGCGGATCATCTCGCGGCCTATAAGCGGCCGCGACAGATCGTTTTTCTGGAGGCGCTGCCGCGCAATCGCAATGGCAAGCTCTTGCGCGCAGCTCTGCCCTGAGCCTTTCAGTCCCGAGCCTGGCGGCTCTGAACGTCAGGCCTTGCGGCGATCGCGCAGCGCGCGGGACGAGATGCTGGTGACGGGCGCGGCTTCGGCGTCGGCGTCATTGGAGGCGACCAGCGCGGGCTTCTCGAAGCTCTTGAAGGAGGCCTTTTCTTCCTTCGCGTTCACGGGCTTGCGCTCGGAACGGATCTCGGTCGATTCCGCCGTGCCGAACAGCACGCCGCCCTTCTCGACCTCGATCTCGCCATAGATCCACTTGCCTTCGACGCGGCCGGTGGAGCGCACGATCAGCAGCTGCTTGATGGTGATATCCGTGCCGATGCGGCCATAGATGTCCGCGTCGGAGACGGAGATCGCGCCATTGACGACGCCCGACGGGCCGACGATCAGCTGGCTGCAAGAGATCTCGCCATCGACGGCGCCGTCGACGACGATCGTGTCCTGCGCTTTGACGGAACCCGTCAGCGTCACGCCTTCTCCGATATAGACGACATTCTTTTCTTCAGGTCGGAAGTCTTTCATCACGGTGGTCTCCTTTGTTGCGCCGTTTACCGGCTTCTTGGAATTAGATTTTCTCGGAAACGGGAGCGACATAGCTGCGCAGCCCCGCGGCCTCGAAATTGGTCCATGAACGTTCGAGCCATGTGCGCACATAGCCGCGCAGGACGAAGGAGCGCGGACGATTTTCGGCGTTGCGCGCAGGCTCGTCGAACACGAAAGAGGAAAATGGCAGCCCGGTAAGCTCCACCGCCTCATAGGCGAGCGGATCGAGACGCGGCACGATGATCTCGCGGCTCGTATCGCTCTCGCCGAGATAGCGTTCGGAGAAGTGGGCGTTCTCTTGAAAAAAGTTGGAGGCGTTGATGAAGTTCTTGACGATGCGATACTCGCATTTGGTCTTGAAGGGTTCGACCTCCTCGAGCTCGGAGAGCGAGGCGACCGAGGCGCCGATGAGATGCAGCACCATCACACGCGCCTCGCCGCGCGACGCGGCGTCGAGCAGGCCGACATCCTCCATGAAGCGCAGCGTGCGCGTGAGCTGCCCCGCCTTTATGTCGACGATGGTGACGGCGCTGTGCTCGGTGAGGCTCTCGACGAGACGCGCCTGATGGCGCACGTCGCGAATGTCGATGATCTGCGCGATATCGGGATAGAAGCGCTTCAGCGCGCCGGTCGGCGATTGCGTGTCGTAGACTCGCACCGCGCGGTTCGCCAGCTGCAGGAAATCGATCAGCAGCCGCGTCACCGTCGTCTTGCCGACTCCGCCCTTGTCGGCTCCGACCAGAACGAGCGGCGATGCGAGCATTATGCTGATTCCTCGGAATGATAAACGCTACGCGTCTTGTGCGGACTCGTGACGGCACGCGACGCTGTGAGACGAAAGCTGTGAGAATCGCCTAGGCGATAGTACTTATTTCATATTGAGACAATTCGAGGTTACGGTCGCTTTGTCAATGCCGGCCCAGGGCCGAACGAAATTGAGCCGGGGATAAGAAACATATCCGAAATAACACACGCGATGGCGACGAGTCGATGCGTCGCATGCATCGCGTGGAGGCATTTTTTGGTTGGTCGATCGGTGCGCGCCCTACACAGCGACAGAGTGCCGCGCGACCTTCGCTTCGAGATAGGCGTCGAAGGCGGCGGCGGCGAGACGCGCGAAAGGACGACCGCGCGGCGCGATGGTGAGGCGGCGACCATCGAGCGCGACGAGGCCTTCGTCGATTAGCGTCGAAAGGCGCGGCACTGCGTCGTCGAAAGCGTCCTCGCGAAAATCATGCGCCGCGGCGACCGCGCCGAAATCCACTGAGAAATCACACATCAGTCGTTCGATCACGGCGCCGCGCGCTTTGTCTTCCGCGGTGAAGGCGAGACCGCGCGAGATGGGCAGGCGCTCCGCCTCGACGGAGCGGCGCCAATTGCCGGTGTCGCCGATATTGCCCACATAGCCCTGCGGCAGCCGGCCGATGGAGGACACGCCGAGGCCGATGAGCGCATCGGCCGCGTCGGTCGTGTAGCCTTGGAAATTGCGGTGCAATCGGCCTTCGCGCGCGGCCTGCGCCATCGTGTCCTGCGGCCGCGCGAAATGATCGAGGCCGATGGTCTCGAAGCCTTCGGCCTCCAGCGTCGCGCGCACCGCCTCCGCCTGCGCGAGGCGCTCGTTGGCGCCGGCGAGCGCGGCCTGATCGATCAGCTTTTGATGCACGGCGAACCAAGGCACATGCGCATAGCCGAAAACGGCGAGGCGGCTCGGCGAGAGGCCCACGGCGAGCTTGGCGGTGCGGATCACATCGTCGACGCTCTGCTCCGGCAGGCCGTACATCAGATCGAAATTGATCGCCTCGAGGCCGGCGGCGCGCAGCAGCGCGACGCAGCGCTCCACCACCTCATAGGGCTGCTCGCGGCCGGCGGCTTTCTGCACATGGCTGTTGAAATCCTGCACGCCGAGCGAGACGCGATTGACGCCCGACGCGACCAGCGCGTCGGCGAGCGCGGCGTCCACGAGACGTGGATCGAGCTCGATCGCATGCTCGACGTCGCGGGCGATGTCGAACTGCTCGCCGAGCACATGCGCCACCTCGCGAAAGCGCGAGGGACCGAGCATGCTCGGCGTGCCGCCGCCCCAATGGATCGAGCGCACATGGCGCGCCGGCGTCGAGGCCGCGACCAGCTCGATCTCGCGCAGCAGCGTCTCCTTATAGGAGGTGAGCGGCGCGTCCTGACGCAGCGCCTTGGTATGGCAGCCGCAATAGGTGCAGATCGCCGGGCAGAAGGGCACATGCAGATAGAGCGACAGATTGGTCGAAGGCGAGAGTTCGGCGAGCCAGCGCGCAGCCTGATCCGGCCCGATGTCCGCCGAGAAATGCGGGGCGGTGGGATAGCTCGTGTAACGCGGCGCCGAACGTTCGGCGAGAGCGAGAGAGGCGCTGGTCATCTTGCCGGCTCCAGTGTGGAGGAAGGCCGCGAACCCCGGCCTTTTGCTCGAGATTAGTCCTTTGGGGCGCGAGGCGCAAAAGCGCAAGACCGTCGGGCGGCGGAGCGGCCCGATTGTCGCGCCGCGACGGCCGGGTCAATGGCCGAGATAGAGCAATTCGTTAACGCGCCTTTTGCAAATATCGGATGTGGCGGAGCTTTAGGGACTGCGCATGAAAATCCTCGACAGATCGACCGCTGGCGCTTCGGCGCGCTCCGCCTCGCGACCGGCGCGCGGGCTGCGGCGCGGAGCAGAGGCGGAAGAAAGTGGGGAGGCGTTTTAATAAAACGCGCTGGTTCCGACGACGCCGTGCGTTTTTTTTGCCTCGAGGCTTGGTCGAGAGGCGTGCGCAGGGCAATATTCTTCCTCGATTCTCAATGCTCCTTGGAGCCTTCAATGTCGCTTTTTTATCGTTCTGCGAAGCTTCTCGCCTTCGTCGGCCTGACGTTCGTCGCCATAGAGGCCGCGCCCGCCCTAGCGGCGCCGCCCAGCGTCGCCGGCCGCTATGCGATCCTTCGCGCCGGCGACAAGGACACGGGCTGCATGCTGACGCTCGACGATCGCGCCCATGGGCCGGGCGGCTTCCGCGCCCAGCTGGCGCCGGCCTGCCGCGACCAAGGCGTGGTCATCTTCGATCCGGTGGGCTGGTCCATGGAGCGCGGCCGCCTCGCGCTCACCGCCCGCAAGGGCCATAAGGCGCATTTCGACCTCGAGGCTGATGGGCTCTGGCGACGCGACGCCAAGGAAGGCAAGGCGCTGTCGCTGCGCCGGCTCTGACGAAAAAAAGGCCCCCCGGAGGGGAGTCCGGGAGGCCTATACTCGCCGTCGCGCGAGAGGGGGCGGGGAGGCGGCGGCGGGCATCGGCGCCCCTGGCTGACCGGGCGCCGAATTCTGTTAATTCGCCGAATCTCTATTCGATCGCGTCAGTTGCAGACTTGCACGCGGCGATAGGCGACGACATTGCCCCAGTCGTCGAGGACGGGCTGATTGGCCGGATAGCAGCCGCCATAGCCATAGCCGCTGTAGCCGTAATAGGGCTGCGAGGCGGCGCCCGCGATCGCGCCGACCGCCAGAGCGCCGAGCACGCCGGCTGCGACCGGAGCGCCCCAGCCGTAGCCGCGATGGCCGCCGCGCCAGCCATAGCCGGCGTATCCGGGACGGCCCCAGCCGCCGCCATGGCCCCAGCCTCCGCCGTGGCCCCAACCGCCGTGATGGCCCCAGCCGTCGGCGAGAGCCGGAGTGGCGGCGCCGATGGTCGTCGCAGCAACGACGCCGGCGACCGCGAGTGCGGCGATTTTTGTGATCCTCGCGCCCATGGACGCTCTCCTTCGCTTCATTCGGCCGCGCCGAGCGCCGGCCGGAAATTCCTGATGACGAAGCAAAGGTTAATGCGGCGAAGCTGAACGGCGTATGGCCGCTTCGTTCATCTGGCCTTCAGGAAAGCGTCGAGAAAACGAATCAGTCGACGCGCTTCCAGCCGTCCATGCCCAGCCGCTCCTGCGGCAGGAAGCGGGCCTTATAGGCCATTTTGCGGGAACCATCGACCCAATAGCCGAGATAGAGATGCGGCAGCGCGGCGCGGCGCACCCGCTCCACATGGTCGAGAATCATGAAGGCGCCGAGCGAGCGCTCGTCCATCGAAGGATCGTAGAAGGAATAGACCATCGACAGGCCGTCGGCGAGATAATCGGTGAGGCAGCAGGCGACCAGCCGGCCCGGTCCGCCATTCTCGGCCGGCATGCGATATTCGATCAGCCGCGTCTCGACGTGGCTGTCCTCGACCATCATCTGATAGTCGACCATGCTCATATCGGCCATGCCGCCGTCATTGTGCCGCGCGCCCACATAGGCGCGGAACAGCGCATATTGCTCGCTCGCCGCATGGGGGCGGCGGGCCTCGGCGAAGAGATCCGCGTTGCGCCGCGCCACCCGGCGCAAACCTTTGGATTGCTGGAACTCTTCGACCTTCACGCGCACCGAGACACAGGATCGGCAGGTCTCGCAGGCCGGCCGATAGGCGATGGTCTGCGAGCGGCGGAAGCCCGATTGCGTCAAAGTGTCGTTGAGCGCCGGCGCGCGCCGGCCGATCAAATGGGTAAACACCTTGCGCTCGTCGCGCCCCGGGAGATAGGGGCACGGCGCCGGCGAGGTGAGATAGAATTGCGGCGCGTCGCGGGGCTCTCTCGTCACGCTGTCTGGTCCTGTCGCCGAATTCGATATACCGCACGCTCCGACGCCTTCCAGCGCGGACAGACCGCGATATTAGAATCGACGCCCGCGGCGCGCCAAGAATTTTTGCCCGCGGCGCGCCAAGAATTTTTCGCGTCCCGGCCTCAATCCGCCCGCCGCAAGACGATGACATCGGCCAGAATGTCGTGCAGGCAACGCTTGTCCGAGGTGATGAAGGTGACGAGCAGCAGCGGCGGGAACAGCCAGCTCACATAAAAGAGCACGCCCTGGACGGCCGCGTTGAGGAAGGGCGCCGGAGCGCCATCGGCGAGCCGCACCTCGAGGTCCATGGCGCGCATTCCCGGCGTCGCCCGCCGCCAGCCGGAGACGGTGAGGCCGTTGTAGAAGAAGGCGACCACCGGAAACAGCGGCGGCAGCAGAAAGGCCGAGAGGCCGAAGCTCAGCACCAGCAATCCGAGCCACAGACCCGCCGACAGCAGCGCCACGACAAAAAAATCGAGGCAGAGGGCGAGAATGCGGCGCGTGCGCACGCCGGCGAGCGCCTCCCGCGGCGGCAGGCCCGGCGAGACCGGATAGAGGCGGCCGTCGCCGCCGGCGTCGTACATTTGCGTATCCTCTCCCCTTCTGCGGGTTTTGCGGGCTTGATGTCGGGGACGAGGGGGCGGGCGTCAAGCTCGGACGGGAGGAAAGCGGGGATTATTTCCGAGCGCGCTTGACGGCGAGGTCTGCGGCTTGGCATGCCTCGCCTTCGTCCTGGACATGGACGCCTGGATTGGACGCCGCGCGGCTCCCCCCCCAGAGCGCCGAAGTTCCCCCGAGCCCTTTAGGAGAAGATCATGGCCAGCAACAGGGTCGCCGCCCGAGAGATGGAGGCCAGCGCCGGGATCGATCCGACCGGCGAAGTGAATGGGGGGCATTTGCGCTCCTTCATCGAGCGCATAGAGCGGCTCGAGGAGGAGAAGCGCGCCATCTCCGACGATATCAAGGACGTCTATGGCGAGGCCAAAAGCACCGGCTTCGATCCCAAAATCATGCGCAAGATCGTCTCGCTGCGCCGCCAGGACAAGCATAAGCGGGCGGAAGAGGAAGAGATTCTCGAACTCTATATGGCCGCGCTGGGCGATTGAGCCCTCAGTCTCGAGCTTCGCTGGTAAGCCTCCGTTAACCATAACTCCTTAACGCTCGTTTCCATCGCGCCCGCTTCGACCGGGCGTCCGCGCGAGGGAACGAGTGGCTTCCGCCAAGTTTCAGAGCCGCGCCGCGGCAACGACGCTGATCGCCCTGTCGCTGGCTGCGCCGGCGGCGGTGGCCCCGTCGCGTCCGGCCGCCGGCCAGACGCTCTCGCCCTCCTCGCTCGATATCACCCCGCTGCGCGATCTGCCGACGGTCCCCTCCATTCCGGGGCTGGGCGCCGCGCCGCCCTCGGTCTCACAGCCGATGACGCAGGAGCGCCGGGCCGCGCCGGAACTCTCCTCCGGCGCGCCGAACTACGGTCTGCCGCGCGTGCGCGCCCGCCTGCCCAGGCCCAATCCGCCGCCGGCCCCCTTGAAGCCGCCGCCGCTCTCCCCGGCGCATCCGCTGCCGCCGCTCGAGGCCTATAAGACCTCGGTCCAGGCCAAGGCCAAGATCAAGCGCCAGGCCAAGCTGCGCATGCGCGGCTTCCGCGGCGCGCTGGACCTGCCGGCCGAGCGGCCGCCGCCGCCCAATGTCGCGCTTCCGGCGCAGATTCCGGCGAAGCCGAAGCTGCGCATCGACGCCAATCCTTATGCGCCGCTCGGCCTCGGCGTCGGCTCGCTGCGCCTCTACCCCTATGCCGAGCCGACCTATGGCTATGACACCAACCCGAATCGCCTGACCTCCGGCTACCAGGGCTCGAAATTTTTCCGCGTCGACGCCGGCCTGCGCTTGCGCTCGGAATGGAGCCGCGACGAGATTCAGGGGAATCTGCGGCTCGGCTATGTGGATTATTTCAGCGTCGACAACGCCGATCGGCCCGATGGCGTCGGCGATGCCTTCTATCGTTGGGACGTCGCGCGCGACACCAAGGTGAAATTCGAGGGCAAGTTCACGCTCGATTCGCAGCGCCCGGGCGCGCCGGGCCTCGTCACCAGCCTGCCCAATGTCACGGTCGTCAATCGGCCGCTCATCGTCTCGCTGGGCACGGCGGCCGGCGTGACGCAGAGCTTCGGCCGGCTGGATGTGACGATGCGCGGAACCTTCGACCGCTGGATATTCCAGAACGCCTATTACAATGACGGCTCGACGCTCAATCTGATGAGCACGAGCTATAATGATCCGGGCATCAATCCGCGCATCTCCTATGAGCTCACCCCGTCGATGAAGCCCTATGTCGAGGCGACGCTCGACAAGCGCGTCCATGACAGCTGGCTCGACCCTTATGGCTATGCGCGCGACAGCACCGGCGTCTCCGGCCGCGCCGGCAGCACGTTCAAGATCACCGATCTCGTCACCGGCGAGGCCTCGGGCGGCTATGCGCAGCGCGACTATGCCGATCCGCGCCTGCCGCGCTTGCGCGGGCCGATCATCGACGCCGCCATCATCTATACGGCGACGCCGCTCACCACGATCACGCTGCGCGCCGGAACGACGCTCTCCGAGACGACGCTGCAAGGGGCGGCGGGCGTGCTCTCGCGCAATGTCACCTTCGATGTGACGCATGCGATGTTCCGCAATTTCACCATCACCACGACCGGCAGCTATCAGACCAATAATTACCAGGGCGCGGATACGTTCGAGCAGGTCGGCACGGCGGGCGTGAAGCTCGAATACAAGCTCACCCGCTCCATCTCTATCAAAGGCAGCTATTTCTGGCAGCGCCTCGTCAGCTCGACAGCCAATTCCAATTTCACCGCCAATGTCATCATGGGCGGGCTTCGCTTCGAGCCGTAGAGCGCTTTCCGATCGAACGGAATCGTTCGATCGATCAGAATTCGCTCCCAATAGAGAAATGAGAGCGTTATCCGATCCGATTGGATCGGATAACGCTCTCGCGGCGCTCTTGCTCGGCCCATTTCACGCGGCCGACCTCGAGGCCCCAGACGGCGCCGAGATAGATGAAGAAATAGCGCCAATGGTCGATGTCGATCTGCAGCGCCTGCAGAAAGAACACGAACATCGCCGACCAGATGAGCTGCCCGTGCCGCAGATAGGGCGAGCGCGTCAGCGACAGGCGGAAGCCGACGAAGGTCGTCGTCAGCACGAGGCCGAGAAAGGCGAAGCCGCCGAGCCAGCCATTGGAGGCGAAAGCGTTGATGTAGCTATTGTGCGGCTCCAGCCCGAAGATGAGGCGAAAGCGCAGCGGCCCCATGCCGTTGGGCCGCTCTACCAGCATGGGCAGCGAGCGTTTCTGATTGCCGAAGCGGCCCGTCGGGCCTTCGTCATAATCCTGCGTCGCCGAGGCGCGCTTGAAGAAGAACTCGCGCACCGAGGGCTCGGTGAGCGCCGCGCCGACGCCCACCACGACCACGCCGACGACGGCGAGCGCCATGAAGCCGATGCGCATGCGCATCTTGCGCGAATCGGCGGTCATCACCGACATGATCGTCATCAGCGCGATGGACACCACCGCCGCGCCCCAGGAGCCGCGCGAGAAGGAGGTGAACAGCGCCGCGCCCGAGAGCGCAAGGCCGGCGAGCGTCACCGGCCAATAGGCCCAGCGGCCGAGCAGCAGGCGCTGCACGAAATAGAGCACGCCCGGCACCATATAGGAGCCGAGCACGTTGGGATCCTTGAAGGGCGCCATGGCGCGGCCGTCGAGCGTCATCGTCAACGGATTGCCGAACAGGCCGGCCCAGGAGCCGACAGCGATGACGGCCGCGAGCATGCAGCTCGCCGCATAGCCGCTCATGCAGAGATCGAAGCGCTTCGACGTGTTCTCCGAGAAGAACAGCATATAGAAGACGCCGGTCGTCGAGATGAACAGCGTATGCGTCATGAACTCGACGGGATCGGGCTCGTTCCAATAGGGAATGAGCGAGATGTAGCCGCCGAGCGCCCATAGCACGAGCAGGGCGACGCCCGGCAGAACGGCGCGATGAACGCGCACGCCGCCCAGCACCCAGACGATGAGCGTCAGCAGAATGAGCCCGTCATAGGGCGAGGGCTCGATGAACACCACCGAGCCGGAAAAGGCGGTGATCCAGAACAGCGCGTTGAGCAGCCGCGGATAGTTCAGAGTCCAGCGAGGCTGTGGCGCGGCCGCCGCGGCCTCGGTCATCGCTTGTCCCATATCGGAACGATCCAGGATGTCGCGCGCCTTGGGGCGCGACGCGCGCGAGGTGAGGACGGCGCCTTGTGAATTTGCTAGCCTCGTCATGGTTAAGAAAGCGTGACCTGAACTTGATAGCGAAGCGACATCATGCGCCCTTGCCGGCCCGCGATGAAACAGCTTCGCTTCTTCCGCTCCCCGCCCGAATCGGGAATTTGCAAGAGATGAACCAGCGATTTTCGGCGACGCGCCTCCTGCATGAGAAGCAGCTCGACGGCGCGCTGCTACGCGCCGCGGAGGCCGAGGGCGAGGCGGTTCTCGTTTCCCTGCACAGCTCGCGCGCGGGGTTGAACGTGCGCGAGGCGGCGCATCGGCTGCGGCGCGTCGGGCTCAACCGCATCGCGCATGAGCGGCGCCCGAGCGTGATGCGCGAGATCGCCGGCAGGGCGAAGAATCCGCTCAACGCGCTGCTGCTCGCCCTCGCCGTCGCCTCTTACGCGCTCGGCGATCTGCGCGCTTCGGTCGTCATCGCCGCAATGGTGGTGCTGAGCGTCGGCCTCGCCTTCTTCCAGGAGCATCGCTCCAACGAGGCCGCCGCGCGCTTGCAGGCGATGGTGCGCACGCATGCTTCCGTGCGAAGGCCGGGCGCGCATACGGCGGATAATTTCGTCGAGGAGCCGATCGAACGGCTCGCGCCCGGCGACATCGTGCGCCTCTCCGCCGGCGACATGATTCCCGCCGATCTGCGCCTGCTGGAGGCCAAGGACCTTTTCGTCAATCAATCGGCGCTGACCGGCGAATCCATGCCGGTGGAGAAATTCGCGCATGCCGCGCCGGCGAGCGATCCTTTCGCCGCGCAAAATCTCGCGCTGATGGGCGCGAATGTTGTCAGCGGCTATGCGACGGCAATCGTCATCGAGACGGGACGGCGCACATGCCTCGGCGCGCTCGCCGACAAAATGGCCGGCGCGCGCGTCGAGACGAGCTTCGACAAGGGGCTGACGCGCTTCACTCTGCTGATGGTCTTCTTCATGGCGGTGATGGCGCCGGCGGTGTTCGTCATCAATGGCGTCACCAAGGGCGACTGGCTGGAGGCGCTGCTCTTCGCCGTCTCCGTCGCCGTGGGCCTCACGCCCGAAATGCTGCCGATGATCGTGACGGTCAATCTCGCCAAGGGCGCGATCGCCATTGCCAGCAAGAAAGTGATCGTGAAGCGGCTCAACTCCATCCAGAATTTCGGCGCGATGGATGTGCTCTGCACCGACAAGACCGGAACGCTGACGCAGGACCGCATCATATTGAAGCGACATCTCGACATATTCGGCGAGGAGTCGGATCGCGTTCTCGAATTCGCCTTTCTCAACAGCCATTTTCAATCGGGCTTGAAGAATTTGCTCGATCGCGCCGTGCTCGACCATCACGAATTGGCGACCGCGCTGCGACCCGATCATCAATTCGAGAAGATCGACGAAATTCCCTTCGATTTCGAGCGGCGCCGCCTTTCCGTCGTCGTGCGCCGCGATGACGGACCGCATTTGCTCATCTGCAAAGGCGCGGTGGAGGAGCTGTTCGCCATTTCGGCGCGCTATGAGACGGAGAAAGACTGCGGCGCGCTCGATCCGTCGCATCTCGAGGCGGCGCAGCGCGAGACGGAGGAGCTGAACGCCGACGGTTTCCGCGTCGTCGCCGTCGCCTATAAGGAGCTGCCGCCGGAGCAGACGAGCTTTTCGGTCGCCGACGAGACCGCGCTGACGTTGCTCGGCTATATCGCTTTTCTCGATCCGCCCAAGGAGAGCGCGGCGCCGGCCATAGCGGCGCTCGCCAAAGCCGGCGTCGCGGTGAAGATCTTGACCGGCGATAATGACATTGTGACGCGCAAGATCTGCAAGGATGTGGGGCTCGAGGTCGGACGCATCGCGCTCGGGTCCGAGATAGAGTCGATGAGTGATGAAGACTTGTCGACGCTGGCGGCGGAGGCAAGCGTTTTAGCCAAGCTGTCGCCGCCGCAAAAGGCGCGGGTCATTGATGCGTTGCATCGCAAGGGCCATGTCGTCGGCTATCTCGGCGACGGCATCAATGACGGGCCGGCGCTGAAGGCGGCCGATGTCGGCATTTCCGTCGACACGGCGGTCGACGTCGCCAAGGAGACGGCCGATATCATTTTGCTCGAGAAGAGCCTCGCCGTGCTCGGCGATGGCGTGCTCGAGGGCCGCAAAGTGTTCGCCAACATCAACAAATATATCAAGATGGGCGCGAGCTCGAACTTCGGCAATATGTTCAGCGTGCTCGGCGCGAGCGTGTTCCTGCCCTTTTTGCCGATGACGCCGATTCAGGTGCTCACCAATAATCTGCTCTATGATTTTTCGCAGACGGCGATCCCGACCGATAATGTCGACGCCGAATATCTCGAGCGGCCGCGCCGCTGGGACATAGACAATATCGCCAAATTCGTGCTCTGCGTCGGGCCGATCAGCTCGATCTTCGATTATGCGACTTTCGCGCTGATGATCTACGGCTTCGGCGCCTTGGCCGATCCGGCGCTGTTCCAGAGCGGCTGGTTCGTCGAATCGCTGCTGACGCAGACGCTCATCATCCACATCATCCGCACAGCGCGGATTCCCTTCATCGAGAGCCGCGCGAGCAATGCGCTGCTGCTGACGACGCTCGTCGTCTGCCTCATCGGCGCGGCGCTTCCCTTTTCGCCGATCGCCGGCGTCTTCGGCTTCACGCCGCTGCCGCCGCTCTATTGGCCGGCGATTTTCTCATTCCTGATCTGCTATTCGGTGCTGGCGCATTTGGTGAAGAGCTGGTTCGTGAAGAAATGGGGAATGTGATGAGCGCGAAGTCATTTGCGAAATCTCGGTGCGCGACTCCTTCTCCCGCTCGCGGGAGAAGGCGGCCCGACGTAGTCGGGTCGGATGAGGGCTCGCTGCGAATGACAGCGAAAATGACGAGTAATCCGAATGCGGTCGTGAGCCCTCATCCGACCCTCGCTGACGCGAGGGCCACCTTCTCCCACAAGTGGGAGAAGGGGCGCGCGTTCTGCGAGATTTCGGGAGCCCTCGGATCATGACATTCGGCGCGCAGGAAGAGACCGTCCGCTTTCTCATGGCGCAGGGCGAGGACGCGCGGACGATCGTAACGCACATCTCGATCGTCGTGCTGACGAAGGAGCGCGTCTATAAGCTCAAGCGCGACGTCGTCTTCCCCTATCTCGATTTTCATACGCCGCAGATTCGCTCGGCGATGTGCGAGCGCGAATACGCGCTCAACCGCCGCACGGCGCCGCAGCTCTATCTCGCCGTGCGCCGCATCACGCGCGGGGGCGATGGCGCGCTGTGTTTCGACGGCGATGGCGCGCTCATCGACGCCGTCGTCGAGATGCGGCGCTTCGAGGAAGAAAATCTCCTCGATAATCTCGCCGTCGCCAGCCGTCTCTCTGCGCCGCTCGTCGAGCGTCTCGCCGCGCGCATAGCGCAATTTCACGATGGCGCGGAAGTGATCGAAGGGCGCGGCGGCGCTTTGGTCATGGCCTCGCTGCTCGATCTCGGCGATGCGAGCTCGCTCGCCAAATCGCCCGTTGTCTCGGCGCAGGAGCGCCGTGCGCTCGCCGATGAGCTGCGCGCTGTGGCGCAGACGCATGGCGCGCTGCTCGATCGTCGGCGCGACGCCGGCAAGGTGCGGCGTTGCCATGGCGATCTCACCCTGCGCAACATCTGCCTCGTCGACGGCGAGCCGACGCCATTCGATTGCATCGAATTCTCCGACGATCTTGCGACGATCGATGTTCTCTACGACCTCGCTTTTCTGCTGATGGATCTGCGCCGGCGGGGACTGGATGCGCTCGCCGCTTTCGCGCTCAATCGCTATCTGGATAATTGCGACGAGGTGGAGGGGCTACCGCTGCTGCCCTTTTTCATGGCTCTGCGCGCTGCGATCCGCGCCGATGTCGCCGCCGCGCGCGCGCTCGACGCCGACGCAGATCATGCTGCCCTGAACGAGGAGACGCGCGATTATTTCGATCTCTCGCGCGCGCTTCTGCGGCCCGCGACGCCGCGCATCGTCGCGATCGGCGGGCTCAGCGGCTCCGGCAAGTCCAGCGTCGCGGCGGCTTTGGCTCCGCTCGTCGGCGCCGCGCCCGGCGCGCGAACGCTCAACAGCGATCGATTGCGCAAAAAGCTGTTCGGCGTTGCGCCTACATCGCCGCTGCCGCAGGAGGCCTATACGGCGGCCGTTTCCGCGCGGGTCTATGAGGCGATGCAGAATGAGGCGTCGCGCGTCGCCTCTTTCGGCTGGTGCGTCATCGTCGACGCCGTTTATGCGCGCGAGAGCGAGCGCGATGCGCTGGAGGAGGCGGCGAAGCGCGTGGGCGTTCCTTTCGCGGGCTTTTGGCTCGAGGCGGATGGGCCGCTTCGCGTGTCCCGCGTCGGCGCGCGGCAGGGCGATGTGTCGGATGCGACGCAGGAGATAGCGGCGCGGCAGCGCAATTATGATCTCGGCGAGATGCGATGGACGCGAGTCGATGCTACGCACGAGGTGGGTGTGATCGCGCAGGAGATCGCCGCGCGACAGCCCTCTCTGCAGCCCTCTCCCGCTTTGCAGGAGAAGGAGTAGGCCTCACGGAATCAGCACCGCCGCGCCTTGCAGACGCCCCTCGCGCAAATCCGCGAGCGCTTCATTGGCCGCAGTCAGCGGATAGCGCACGACATGCGTGTCGATTCCAATCTGCGGCGCGAGCGCCAGAAATTCGCGCGCGTCCTCGCGCGTGAGATTGGCGACGGAGACCAGCCGGCGCTCCTCCCACAGCAGCGAATAGGGAAAAGCGGGAATGTCGCTCATGTGAATGCCGCCGCAGACGACGATTCCGCCTTTGCGCACCGCTGCGAGCGCGCGCGGAACCAGCGCGCCGACGGGCGCGAAGATGATCGCGGCGTCGAGCTTTTCCGGCGGCGTGTCGTCGGAGCCGCCGGCCCAGACGGCGCCGAGCGAGAGCGCGAAATCGCGCGCCGCCACATCGCCGGGGCGCACGAAGGCGAAGATGCGCCGCCCCTGCGCGATCGCGACTTGCGCGACGATATGCGCCGCGGCGCCGAAGCCGTAAATGCCGATATCGCGCGCGTCGCCGGTCATCTTCAGCGAGCGCCAGCCGATGAGCCCGGCGCAGAGCAGCGGCGCCAGAGCCGCCGCATCGCCATCGGACGGCATCGGGAAGCAATAGGAAGCGTCGGCGACCGTATGCGTGGCGTAGCCGCCGTCGCGCGTGTAGCCGGTGAAGAGCGGATCGTCGCAGAGATTCTCGCGGCCGCTGGAGCAATAGGGGCAGCAGCCGCAAGTGCGGCCGAGCCAGGGGACGCCGACTCGCTCTCCAACAGCGAAGCCCGTGACGCCGGCGCCGATCGCCGCCACGCGGCCGACGATCTCATGGCCAGGAACGATCGGCAGTTTCGGATGCTCGAGCTCGCCGTCGACGACATGGAGATCGGTGCGGCAGACGCCGCAGGCCTCGACCTCGAGCAGCAATTCGCCGGGGCCGGGGCGGGGCAGGGGGCGGCGCTCGGCTTCCAGCGGCGTTCCCGGCCGCCGCAGGACCATGGCGGTTGTTTCCGTCATGCGCCGGCGATCCTCTTGGAGAAGAACATGCGGCTATGGCCGGGCGGAAAATCGGCGATCTCGCCGAAGCGGGTGAAGCCGAAGCGCTCATAGAGCGCCGCCGCGCGCGGATCGAAACTGTCGATATAGAGGCCGAGGCAGGCGCGCGCACGGGCTTCCGCCTCCGCGCGGCGCAGCAGGGCGGTCCCGAGACCTATGCCGCGACGCTCCGGCGCGACCCATAAGTGCCTTATATAGAGCCAGCGCCAGTGCGAGACGCCGTTGAGCCCGCCGATCAGCGCGCCCTTCTCGTCATGGGCGATGATGGAGAAGGGCGCCTCGTCGCGGGGGCGGAAGCTCGCGGCGATCTCGCCGCCGAGCGCCGCCGCGACGGCCGGGCTCTCGCGGGCGAGATCGTGGAAGACGACGGCGAGCGTCTCCGCGGCGGGTGTGGTTTGGGCAAGCGGTTTATCGGGAGGAGCTTTTTCGATCATGGACCATCTCCCGCAAAGGAGCGCTGCGGCTTTATTCTGGGCGCTCGCCGTTCTTCTCGCAATCGTCCCGTCCGCTCGCGGGCGGGAGACGGCGCGCCGTCTCGCGGATTATCGGCCTGTCTTTCTCGAATGCCATGGGCCGGCGGACGAGAAGCGCCTCGCCATTCGCCGCATGCGGCTCGACGGTGAGGCGGTCGCTCTGACGGTCGATCCGGCGACGCTGGAGACGCGCCTCGAGGCGGAGAGCGTCTGGCGCTGCCGGGAGACGACAGAGGCGGAGCAGAAGGACACGCGCTTTTTGCGCGCCTTGCGGCCGCGGCCGGGCGATCCAGACGAGCCGCGCCTCGCCGCCGCCGGCCGCAGCCTATCGATCAGCGCGGGGCTCGGCCATGGGGCGGGGGCGGGCTCTTTTCTGACCGGCGATCTCTGCCCGAGCCAGCGACCGCTCGACCGCGACTTTCTGCGCCGATTGGCCGAGCTCGCCCCCGGCGCGCCGGTCGCGCTCTCCGTGTCGGGGCTCTGGATCGAGCGCCATGGGGCGGATTTCGACTGGCTGATGGATGAGGCGGCGAGCGGAACGCTGCGGATCGACTGGGTCGGCCATTCCTACAGCCACCCTTATGTTCCCCGCCTCGCGGATGGGCAGAATTATCTGCTGCGGCCGGGCGTCGATCTCGACGCCGAGATTTTCCGGGTGGAGCGGCTGCTGATCGAGCGCGGCGCGACGCCCTCGGCGTTTTTCCGCTTCCCCGGCCTCGTCGCCGACGCGCGGCTGATGGAGGAGCTGCGCCGCCGTCATCTGATCGCGCTCGGCGCGGACGCTTGGCTGGTGCTGTCGCCGCCGCCGCGGGACGGCTCGATCGTGCTGGTGCATCCCAATGGCAATGAGCCGGCGGGGCTGCGGCTGTTCTCGAGACTGTTGGAGCAGGGCCGGCTGCCGCAGCCGTTCCGGCGGATCGAGGAGGCGCCGGAGTGAGCGCGTTTTGCAAAGCGTCTCGCGCTTTGTCATAATCATCGGCAAGGAGAACATGCGATGACAAGCAACCTTACGCTCGAGCGGGACCTGGAGAGCGCGATCGACCTTCTGGTGTCGAGCGGCCGCTATCACTCCAAGAGCGAGGTGATCCGCGAAGGAGTCCGGCTGCTTCAAGAGCGCGAAGACCGAATGGCGAAGCTGGACGCCGCGTTGCAGCGCGGCCTCGCCGACGCTCGAGCCGGTCGCACGCGTCCCGCCGACGAGGTGTTCGCCGAGCTTCGCTCGCGCTATGGCGGCCGAGCGGGTCCTCGCCAGGAATGAAGCTCGTCTTCTCGGCCGAGGCGCGCGCCGATCTTCTCCAGATCGGCGATTTTATCGCGCATGACAGCCCTGCGCGGGCGTTCACCTTCGTCGAAGAGCTCGAAGCGCGCTGCCGCGCATTGCCGGCGACGCCTCTGGCCTATCCTCTGCTCGCAGGTCGAGAAGCGAGCGGCATTCGCCGACTGGTCCGCGGCAATTATTTGATTTTCTATCAAGTCTTGGACGAGGCGGTGGTTGTCCTGCATGTCCTCTGGGGCGCCAGGGACTATGAGCCGCTGCTGGTTCCAAAGCGCTGATCTCGCCCTCTCGGGTAAGCTTCCCCTTACATTGACAAGGGTTCGGCCGCCTCTTATCTCTCGCCCGTCGTCGCGCCGCAACCGTGAGCGCGAGCGCGCGGCCGCGCCCGCCGACCTTTCGAAAAGAAATTGGCAAATCGAAAGGAACATGTGCGAAAAGGCGGCCTCCGCCGGCTCATCGCCGGAGGCTCATCTAGAAAGGTTTGCGCATGCTCGGCGCTCTCGCCAAGAAGATTTTCGGCTCGGCCAACGACCGCCGGCTCAAGACCTATCAGCCGAAGGTCAAGGCGATCAACGCTTTGGAGCCCGAGCTCGCGGCTTTGTCCGATGAGGCGCTGCGTGGGCGCACCGAAGAGTTCCGCGAACGGCTCGCGAACGGCGCGCGACTCGACGATTTGCTCGTTCCGGCCTTCGCCACCGTCCGCGAGGCGGCCAAGCGCGTGCTCGGCCAGAGGCATTTCGACGTCCAGCTGATCGGCGGCATGGTCCTGCACGAGGGCGCCATCGCCGAGATGCGCACCGGCGAGGGCAAGACGCTGGTGGCGACGCTCGCGGTTTATCTCAACGCGCTGCCCAGCCGCGGCGTCCATGTCGTCACCGTCAACGACTATCTCGCCCGCCGCGACGCCGAATGGATGGGCCGGGTCTATCGCTTCCTCGGCCTCAGCGTCGGCGTCATCGTCCATGATATTTCCGACGAGGACCGCGCCGAAGCCTACGCCAGCGACATCACCTACGGCACCAATAACGAGTTCGGCTTCGACTATCTGCGCGACAATATGAAATATGAGCTGGCGCAAATGGTGCAGCGCCCGCATGTCTACGCCATCGTCGACGAGGTGGATTCGATCCTCATCGACGAGGCGCGCACGCCGCTCATCATCTCTGGCCATTCGGACGACAAATCCGATCTCTACAACGCCATCGACAAGCTGATCCCCAAGCTCGACAAGGAAGATTACGAGCTCGACGAGAAGCAGCGCACCGTCAATCTGACGGAGGCCGGCAATGAGCATATGGAGGAGCTGCTGGCCGAGGCCGGCGTGCTCGCCGACGGCGCGCTCTACGAGGCGCAGAACGTCACGCTCGTTCACCATGTCAATCAAGGCTTGCGCGCGCACAAGCTGTTTCAGCGCGACAAGGATTACATCGTCCGCAAGGGCGAGGTCGTCATCATCGACGAGTTCACCGGCCGCATGATGCCGGGCCGGCGCTATTCGGAAGGGCTGCATCAGGCGCTCGAGGCCAAGGAGCGTCAGGCCGTCCAGCCGGAGAACGTCACCCTCGCCTCCATCACCTTCCAGAATTATTTCCGCCTCTATGAGAAGCTCGCCGGCATGACCGGCACGGCCTCGACGGAGGCCGACGAGTTCGCCGAGATCTACAAGCTCGACGTCATCGAGATTCCGACCAATCGCCCGGTGCAGCGCATCGACGAGGACGACGAGGTCTATCGCACCGGCCGCGAGAAGCTCGACGCCATCGCGCACGAGATCGAGGAGGCGAACGCCAAGATGCAGCCGCTGCTCGTCGGCACGACGTCGATCGAGAAGTCCGAGCAGCTCGCCGAATTCCTGCTCTCCAAGGGCTATAAGCAGATCGACTTCTCCGAGCCGACCAAGGCGCTCGCCAAGCTCTATGAGGCGGCGCGCAGCGGCCAGCCGTCGCGGCAATTCGCCGTGCTCAACGCGCGCTTCCACGAGCAGGAGGCCTATATCGTCGCCGAGGCCGGCGTGCCGGGCGCGATCACCATCGCCACCAACATGGCCGGCCGCGGCACCGACATTCAGCTCGGCGGCAACATAGAGATGCGCGTCTCGCAGGAATGCGCCGGGCTCGAGGGCGCCGCGCTCGAGGCGAAGGAGACGGAAATTCGCGCCGAGGTCTCCGATTTCAAGGAGAAGGCGCTGGCCGCCGGCGGCCTCTACATCATCGGCACGGAGCGCCACGAGAGCCGCCGCATCGACAATCAGCTGCGCGGCCGCTCGGGCCGTCAGGGCGATCCCGGCCGCTCGAAATTCTTCCTGTCGCTGCAAGACGATCTCATGCGCATCTTCGGCTCCGAGCGCATGGAGTCGATGCTGGTGAAGCTCGGCCTGCAGGAGGGCGAGGCGATCGTCCATCCCTGGATCAACAAGGCGTTGGAGAAGGCGCAGCACAAGGTCGAGGCGCGCAACTTCGACATTCGCAAGAACATCCTCAAGTTCGACAATGTCATGAACGACCAGCGCAAGGTGATCTTCGAGCGCCGGCGCGAGATCATGGCGGAGGAGAGCGTCGAGGAGACGGTGAACGAGATGCGCGAGGATGTCGTCGCCGAGCTCGTCACGAAGCACATTCCGCCGAATGCCTATGCCGAGGCCTGGGACGTCGAAGGGCTCGCCGAGGCGGCGCGCGCGCAGCTCAATCTCGATCTGCCGATCGAGGATTGGGCGAAGGAAGAAGGCATCGCCGACGAGGAGATCAAGGAGCGCCTGCTCACCGCGGCGAACCGGTCCTATGCCGAGCGCGTCGAGCGCAACACCGAGCAGCTCTCGCGCATGATCGAGAAGCAGGTGGTGCTGCAGGCGCTCGATCATCTGTGGCGCGATCATCTCGTCGTGCTCGATCATCTCCGTCAGGTGATCGGCTGGCGCGGCCTGGCGCAGCGCGATCCGCTCAACGAATATAAGTCCGAGGCGCTCGAGCTGTTCCGCAGCCTGATGACGCATTGGGACGAGACCGTCGTCTCGCAGCTGATGCGCGTCGAGGTTTCATTCGAGGCGCCGCCGGCCCCGGCCGAATTGCCGCCGATGGAATATGTGCATCCTGACCCGAACGCGGCCGGCGGCGGAGAGAGCGCGCTCGCCGAGCTCAACGCCCGCCTTGCCGCCGCCGATTTTTCGTCGCAGGCGACGAGCGGCGGCGTGGCGGAGGCCGAGGCCGCGCGCGATCCCGCGAACCCCGCGACCTGGGGCAAGGTCGGCCGCAACGAGCCCTGCCCCTGCGGCTCGGGCAAGAAGTTCAAGCACTGCCACGGCGCATTGGTGTGAGAAACGCAATGAGCAGCGGGTGGTGAGCGGCGTAACTCACGCTCGCTCGCCGCTGCTCGTCACTCACGACTGACTACTCTCTCGGAGCATTCCTCGTGTCGAAGATCGATTTCTCCAAGGTCCTCATCGCGCAAGGCGGCGGACCGACCGCCGTCATCAATCAGTCTCTCGTCGGCGCCGTGCTGGAGTCGCGCAAGTTCCGCGCGGTGGATCGCGTCTATGGCGCCTATCACGGCGTGCGCGGCATCGTGAATGAGGATTTCGTCGATCTGACGCAAGAGACGACGCATAATCTCGAGATGGTCGCCTGCACGCCTTCCTCGGCGCTGGGCTCGACGCGCGACAAGCCCGATCTCAAATATTGCCACGAGATCTTCGAGGTGCTGCGCGCGCATGAGATCGGCTGCTTCTTCTATATTGGCGGAAACGACAGCTCCGACACGGTGCGCATCGTTTCCGAGGAAGCCATCAAGGCCGATTATCCGCTGCGCGTCGTGCATATTCCGAAGACGATCGACAATGATCTGATGATCAACGATCATACGCCGGGCTTTCCCTCCGCGGCGCGCTGGGTCGCACAGGCCTTCGCCGGCGCCAATCTCGACAATTGGGCGCTGCCCGGCGTCTATATCGCCGTGGTCATGGGCCGCCATGCCGGCTTTCTGACCGCCGCCTCCGCGCTCGGCAAGAAATTCCCGGACGACGGACCGCATCTCATCTATGTGCCCGAGCGCGCCTTCGACACCGAGCGTTTTCTCGCCGACGTCAAAGCGACGATGGACAAATATGGGCGCTGCGTCGTGGCCGTCTCGGAGGGAATCTCCGACGAGAACCATACGCCGATCGCGGTCAAGCTCGCCGAGCAGGTGGAGAAGGACGCGCATGGCAATGTGCATCTGGGCGGCGGCGCTCTCGCCGATATGCTGACCGAGCTCGTCAAGACGAAGCTCGGCTTGAAGCGCGTGCGCGCCGACACTTTCGGCTATGTGCAGCGCAGCTTCGTCGGCTGCGTCTCCGATGTGGATCAGCGCGAGGCGCGCGAGGTCGGCGAGAAGGCGGTGCAGTTCGCGCTATGGGGCGATCGCGACGGCTCCGTGACGATTCACCGCACGGGATTCTACTCTGTGGATTATCGGCTCACGCCGCTCGTGGAGGTCGCCGGCAAGACCAAGGTGATGCCGGCCGAATTTCTGACAGCGGATGGCACGGATGTCACTGACGCCTTCCGGCTTTATCTGCGTCCTCTGCTCGGCTCGGGAATGCCGGACGCGTATAGGCTCCGCTTGAATCCTGTCGCCAAAAAACTGAGAACGTAACGTCTCGAGACTGTCGCACATTCGGCGACGCCCTGGGTCAAGAGCTTGATTTCCAGGGAATTTACTATTTAGAAGGGGGAGACGCCGAGAAAAGGCGCAGGCCCTCTTCCCAAGGCGCGATTCTTGCTTGATTTATATGCGGGCGTCGTGGTTGCATTGCGGGCCGGGACTTATAGACTGGCATCCGCGGTAGACGCCGGAGGCTGGGGGACGGGGGAGAGCGGCGGGCGAAGCCTGTTTGCACCTTTTGTTAGGCCCTCGCTGATATCGAGTGAGGTTGGTTCGATTCGCCACAGCGGGCCGATCGGTCAGGAGACGAGACATGAGCAAGGTCGGCAGCAGCGATTCGAAGAACACGCTCTACTGCTCATTTTGTGGCAAGAGCCAGCATGAGGTGCGCAAGCTCATCGCCGGTCCGACGGTTTTCATCTGCGACGAATGCGTCGAGCTCTGCATGGACATCATCCGCGAGGAGAACAAGTCCATCGTCAAGCAGCGCGACGGCATTCCGACGCCGCGTGAAATCTGCAAGGTCCTCGACGATTATGTGATCGGCCAGGCGCAGGCCAAGCGCGTGCTGTCTGTCGCCGTGCATAATCACTACAAGCGCCTCAACCATGCCGCCAAGCATGGCGACGTCGAGCTGGCGAAATCCAACATTCTGCTCATCGGCCCGACGGGCGTCGGCAAGACGATGCTGGCGCAGACGCTGGCGCGCATCCTCGATGTGCCCTTCACCATGGCCGACGCAACGACGCTCACCGAAGCGGGCTATGTCGGCGAGGATGTCGAGAACATCATCCTCAAGCTGCTGCAGGCCTCCGACTATAATGTCGAGCGCGCGCAGCGCGGCATCGTCTATGTCGACGAGATCGACAAGATCTCGCGCAAATCCGACAACCCGTCGATCACGCGCGATGTGTCGGGCGAGGGCGTGCAGCAGGCGCTGCTGAAGATCATGGAAGGCACCATCGCCTCCGTGCCGCCGCAGGGCGGGCGCAAGCATCCGCAGCAGGAGTTTCTGCAGGTCGACACGACCAACATCCTCTTCATCTGCGGCGGCGCCTTCGCCGGCCTCGAGAAGATCATCTCCTCGCGCGGTCGGGGCACCTCCATCGGCTTCGGCGCCAATGTGCAGGCGCCGGACGAGCGCCGCACGGGCGACATCTTCCGCCATGTGCAGCCGGAGGATCTGCTGAAGTTCGGATTGATTCCGGAATTCGTCGGCCGTCTGCCGGTGATCGCGACGCTCGAGGATCTCGACGAGGAGGCGCTGAAGCGCATCCTCACCGAGCCGAAGAATGCGCTGGTCAAGCAGTATCAACGGCTGTTCGAGATGGAGAGCACCGAGCTCACCTTCCAGGACGAGGCGCTGTCTTCCGTCGCCCGCAAGGCGATCGAGCGTCACACTGGCGCGCGCGGCCTTCGCTCCATCATGGAAGGCATTCTGCTCGACACCATGTTCGAGCTGCCGGGCCTCGAGGGCGTCGAGCAGGTCGTCATCGGCCCCGAGGTGGTCGAGGGCAAGGCGCGTCCGCTCTACATTTATGCAGAGCGCAACGAGAAGAGCGGCGGCGCGAGCGCCTGACGCTTTTTTGGGCGGGGGAGCGCGACTTCTTTCGCAGCCCCCGCCCTTTCTGCCAGATACGTCTGCTTTTCCAGTATCTTGAATCGTTCTGCCGCTAGGCCCATTTGTTGCGTAGTCGCCTTCGACGCCGTTCGTGCGTGAGCGGGTCTCTCGGAAGGCGGATTTCCGCCGGAGCGTCGGGCCTGGAACTTGCAAGCGTCCCTTTAACGTCAGAAGCGTCCCTTTGCGTCAGAGCGTCGCCTCGCCCCGCTTCCCCTGCGGGGAGCGAAACGGAACAGGAAAAAAGATATGACGAACGAAAAGCGCAATTCCATCGTTCCCGGCGCAATCGACAGTTATCCGGTTCTGCCGCTGCGCGACATAGTGGTCTTTCCGCATATGATCGTTCCGCTCTTCGTCGCGCGCGACAAGTCGATCCGCGCGCTGGAAGAGGTGACGAAATCCGAGCGGCTCATTCTGCTCGCGACGCAGAAGAATGCGGGCGACGACGATCCGGCTCCCGACGCGATCTATTCCATCGGCACGCTCGCTTCCGTGCTTCAGCTGCTGAAGCTGCCCGACGGCACTGTCAAAGTGCTGGTGGAAGGCGTCGGCCGCGCCAAGGTGCGCAACTACACGCGCGTCGATGAATATCACGAGGCCGACGCCGAGGCGCTCGGCGACGAGATCGATCAGCCCGTCGAGGTGGAGGCGCTCGGCCGCTCCGTCATCGCCGAGTTCGACTCTTATGTGAAGCTCAACAAGAAGGTCTCGCCGGAGATCGCCGCTGCGGTCACGCAGATCGACGATTTCTCCAAGCTCGCCGACACGGTCGCCTCGCATCTCTCGGTGAAGATCGCCGAGAAGCAGGACGTGCTGGAGACGATCGCCGTCGCCAAGCGTCTCGAGAAATGCCTCGCGCTGATGGAGAGCGAGATCTCCGTGCTGCAGGTGGAGAAGCGCATCCGCACGCGCGTCAAGCGCCAGATGGAGAAGACGCAGCGCGAGTACTATCTCAACGAGCAGATGAAGGCGATCCAGAAGGAGCTGGGCGACGAGGACGGCAAGGACGATCTCGCCGAGCTCGAGGAGCGCATCAAGAACACCAAGCTCTCCAAGGAGGCGCGCGACAAGGCTGTCGCCGAGTTCAAGAAGCTGCGTCAGATGTCGCCCATGTCCGCGGAAGCGACGGTGGTGCGCAATTATCTCGATTGGGTGCTGGCGCTGCCCTGGGGCAAGAAGTCCAAGATCAAGCGCGATCTCGAGGCTGCGCAGGGCGTTCTCGACTCCGATCACTTCGGCCTGGAGAAGGTCAAGGAGCGCATTCTCGAATATCTCGCCGTGCAGAGCCGCGCCAATAAGCTGACCGGCCCGATCCTGTGCCTCGTCGGCCCGCCCGGCGTCGGCAAGACCTCGCTCGGCAAGTCGATCGCCAAGGCCACGGGCCGCGAGTTCGTGCGTATGTCGCTCGGCGGCGTGCGCGATGAGGCGGAGATCCGCGGCCATCGCCGCACCTATATCGGCTCCATGCCCGGCAAGATCATCCAGTCGATGCGCAAGGCGAAGACGTCCAACCCGCTCTTCCTGCTCGACGAGATCGACAAGATGGGCATGGATTTCCGCGGCGATCCGTCGTCCGCTCTGCTCGAGGTGCTCGATCCGGAGCAGAACGCCACTTTCGCGGATCACTATCTCGAGGTCGATTACGACCTGTCCAATGTCATGTTCGTGACGACGTCGAACACGCTGAACATCCCTGCGCCCTTGATGGACCGCATGGAGCTCATCCGTATCGCCGGCTACACGGAGGACGAGAAGGCCGAGATCGCGCGCAAGCATCTCATTCCGAACGCGGTCAAGAAGCATGGCCTCGCCGCCGACGAATGGTCGATCGACGACGAAGCGCTGCTGACGCTGGTGCGCCGCTACACGCGGGAAGCCGGCGTGCGTAATCTCGAGCGCGAACTCTCCAATCTCGCCCGCAAGGCGGTGAAGGAAATCCTGCTGTCCAAGGAAAAGGGCAAGAAGGTCCACGTCACCAATGACAACATCACCGACTATCTCGGCGTCCACAAATATCGCTACGGCGAGGCGGAGCTCGAGGATCAGGTGGGCGTCGTCACCGGCCTCGCCGTCACCGGCGTCGGCGGCGAGCTGCTGACGATCGAAGGCGTGATGATGCCCGGCAAGGGCAAGATGACCGTGACCGGCAATCTGCAGGAGGTGATGAAGGAGTCGATCTCCGCGGCCGCCTCTTATGTGCGCTCCCGCGCTGTCGATTTCGGCATCGAGCCGCCTTTGTTCGACCGCCGCGACATCCATGTGCATGTGCCGGAAGGCGCGACGCCCAAGGATGGCCCCTCGGCCGGCACGGCGATGGCGACGACGATCGTGTCGATCCTCACCGGCATTCCGGTGCGCCGCGACATCGCCATGACCGGCGAGATCACGCTGCGCGGCCGCGTGCTGCCGATCGGCGGCCTGAAGGAGAAGCTGCTCGCGGCGCTGCGCGGCGGCCTCAAGAAGGTGCTGATCCCGGAAGAGAACGCCAAGGATTTGGCCGATATTCCGGACTCGGTGAAGAATGGCCTCGAGGTCGTGCCGGTGTCTCGAATGGACGAGGTGCTCGCCCATGCGCTCGTGCGTCAGCCGACGCCGATCGTCTGGGAGGAGCCCACGGCTCAGATCGCCAAGGCGGTCGTCGAGGACGACGCGGCCGGCGTGCGCGCCCACTGAAGGCTTCGGCCCCTCTGCCTGCGGCTCTGCCGCGGGGGAGGGGCCGCCGCCCTCGGGCTCGGCCGCTCGAAGCCCGGCTTTCCGCAGATTTCCCCATAGTCTCGCCCTCAGGCGTCCGGAATTCCAGGGATTCCGGCGGCGCCTTTTCTTCTAACCCTTGCTTTTGCTGACATTCCGGCACATCACTCCTCTGTGCCGGGTCCGAACGATTCGACGCCGCTCGATTTTCGGCGCTCAGCCCGTGTCGACGACCGGCTCCCGGCGGAAGCAGAAGGGATGAGACCATGGTCAATAAATTGGAACTGGTCGAGCACGTCGCCGAGGCGACCGAAACCTCGAAGGCCGCCGCCGCCGCCGCCATCGACGCAGTGATCGACGGCATCACTTTGGCCCTCAAGAAGGGCGAAGAGGTGCGTCTCGTTGGTTTCGGCACCTTTTCGGTCAAGAAGCGCGCGGCCGGCAAGGGCCGTAATCCCGCGACCGGCGAAGAGATCAAGATCCCCGCTTCCAAGAGCGCCCGTTTCAAGCCCGGCGCCACGCTCAAAGCGGCGCTCAACAAGACCAAGTGAGCCGAGCAAGGCTGGCCTGCCGCGCCGATTCCCCCTTTCGACCGGATTTCTAGGCTCGCCGCCGGGGCGCGAACGTCGCCGGCGGCATTGTCGTTTCAAAACGCCTGCGCAACCCGTCTTGCGCGGAGGGGGCGCCCTCCCGTAAACAATGCGGCGTCGACCCCGGTCGGCGCGCGGGCGGTTAGCTCAGTTGGTAGAGCGTCTCGTTTACACCGAGAATGTCGGCGGTTCGAGCCCGTCACCGCCCACCACGCCGCGCTCGGGAGAGACCCCGTCATTCGGCCGCGCCGGGAGCGCGCGGAAGGGCGGGAGTTGGCCGCAAGGGATGAGAGACGCAGCGCCGAGAGCATGAGCCGAAATTTCGTCCTTCTCCTCGCCATGGCCGCATTGCTCGCGGCGCCTTCGGCCCGCGCCGAGGAGATGTCGTTCCATCTCGCGACGACGGCGAACGCCCGCTGCGCCGACCATTGCCCGCGCGTCATCGTGGCGGAGGGCGAGATCGTCGAGGACACGGCCGACGCTTTTGTGGGCTTTCTGCGCGAGCAGGGACGCGAGACCGAGCTGCGCAGCATCGTGCTGCTCGACTCGCCCGGCGGCCGTGTGCTCGCCTCCATGCAGCTCGGCCAGGCGCTGCGCCGCCTCGGCATGGCGGTGATCGTCGCCCGCGTCGAGCCGGCGAGCGGCGCGCTGGTTTCCGGCCGCTGCTATTCCGCCTGCGTCTATGCGCTGATGGGCGGCCGCAAGCGGGTGATCCCGCGCCAGAGCCGCGTCGGCGTCCATCGCATGTTCAATTATGTCGATGGTGTCGATCCGACCAGCGGCGAGACGCTGCGCGAGCGCCGCTACGACGATGGCGGGATGCGCCGCACGCTCACCCGCTACAGCGATTCCATGGGCGTCAGCCGCGATCTCATCGCATTGGCGGAGCGCACCTCGCCGGATCGCGTTCACCTTCTTTCCGCCGCCGAGATCGCCCGCTGGCGGCTCGGCTCGCCAAAGCTGTAAAAGAGCCGTCGAGCGGGGAATTCCTCGGCGCATCCATTCAACCTGCAGGATCGGTCGTTCCATGAAACATATCATCGAAGGTCTCGAGCAGCGGCGCGCCTCGGCGCGTCTCGGCGGCGGCGTCAAGCGCATCGACGCGCAGCATGCGCGCGGCAAGCTCACGGCGCGCGAGCGTATCGAGCTGCTGCTCGATCACGGCTCCTTCGAGGAGTTCGACATGTTCGTCGAGCACCGCTGCGCCGATTTCGGCATGGACAAGGGCGAGAAAATCTCCGGCGACGGCGTCGTCACCGGCTGGGGCACGGTCAATGGCCGCGCCGTCTTCGTCTTCGCCAAGGATTTCACCGTCTTCGGCGGCTCTCTTTCGGAGACCCACGCCCAGAAAATCACCAAGCTGCAGGATATGGCGCTCAAGAACCGGGCGCCGATCATCGGCCTGTTCGACGCCGGCGGCGCGCGCATTCAGGAGGGCGTCGCGGCGCTCGGCGGCTATGGCGAGGTGTTCCAGCGCAATGTGATGGCCTCGGGCGTCATTCCGCAGATTTCCGTCATCATGGGACCCTGCGCCGGCGGCGACGTCTATTCGCCGGCCATGACCGACTTCATCTTCATGGTGCGCGACACGAGCTATATGTTCGTCACCGGCCCGGACGTCGTGAAGACCGTGACCAATGAGACGGTGACGGCGGAGGAGCTCGGCGGCGCCTCGGTGCATACCACCAAGAGCTCCATCGCCGACAAGGCCTTCGACAATGACGTCGAGGCGCTGCTGCAGATGCGCCGGCTCATCGATTTCCTGCCCTCCTCGAATAAGGAGGAGCCGCCGGAGTGGCCGAGCTTCGACGAGGCCGAGCGGCTCGACGCCTCGCTGGATACTCTGGTCCCCGACAATCCGAACAAGCCCTATGATATCAAGGAGCTGATCACGAAGATCGCCGATGAGGGCGATTTCTTCGAGATTCAGGAGACCCACGCCAAGAACATCGTCGTCGGCTTCGGCCGCATCGAGGGCCGCACGGTCGGCTTCGTCGCCAATCAGCCCATGGTGCTCGCCGGCGTGCTCGACATCGACGCCTCCAAGAAGGCGGCGCGTTTCGTGCGCTTCTGCGACTGCTTCAATATTCCGATCGTCACCTTCGTCGACGTTCCGGGCTTCCTGCCGGGCACGGCGCAGGAATATGGCGGCCTCATCAAGCACGGCGCCAAGCTGCTCTTCGCCTATGCCGAGGCCACTGTGCCGAAAGTGACGCTCATCACCCGCAAAGCCTTTGGCGGCGCCTATGACGTCATGGCCTCCAAGCATTTGCGCGGCGATGTGAATTACGCATGGCCTTCGGCGCAGATCGCCGTCATGGGCGCCAAGGGCGCCGTCGAGATCATCTTTCGCGCCGATATCGGCGACGCGGAGAAGATCGCCCAGCGCACCAAGGAATATGAGGACCGCTTCCTGTCGCCCTTCGTCGCCGCCGAGCGCGGCTACATAGACGAGGTCATCATGCCGAGCGCCACGCGCAAGCGTATCGCCCGCGCGCTCGCCCTGCTGCGCCACAAGGAATTGGAAAATCCCTGGAAGAAGCACGACAATATCCCGCTCTGACCTATCCTTTCAGGTAGGGAGGCGCGCCGGCTCCCCGGGTGGGTCGGCGCGCCTTTTCGCTCGAGCGGAGAACAGCCTGCCCCGAAGTCGGGCGCCCTCCGCACAATTTCATTCCAGCGGCAGGCTTTTTTGGGTGACAAAACGCCACGGCTGTCATAATGTCCCCCTCGCCGAGCTGGCTAAAAACATATGAACGCAGAATGCGTTCGACCAATCGCTGGCTGAGGTCCAAGTCGGGGAGGACGCCGGAACTCTGCACGTCTCGCGAGACGCTCCACACTATTCTCGCGGATGGCGCCTATCGACGAGTCCGGTCAAAGGACGGGTACCAAAGAGTGGGGAGAGGCAAGGGCCGTCCCCGCTCTTTGTGTATGTAGAGCTATGATAGAGCTTTTCACTCGATAGATAGCTCCTGCCTATGAAGCGGCTCCCCGCCGCCGCAGCTCTTCCCAGAGCCCCACTCGCAACCTTCGGAGAAACGGAAAATGTCCATCAAGCGGATCGGCGCCGGCGCGCGCATGAGCAAGGCCGTCGTGCATGGCGGCGTGATCTATACCGCGGGCCAGGTGGCCGAGGCGGCCAAGGGCGGTCCGGTCGCCGATCAGACGCGCGAGATTCTCGGCCTCATCGACACGATTCTGCAGGAGGCCGGCAGCGAGAAGGCGAAGATTCTCTCCGCCACCATCTATCTCGCCGATATCGCCACTTTCGCCGAGATGAACTCGGTTTGGGACGTCTGGGTCGACAAGAGCAATCCGCCGGCGCGCGCGACGGTCGAGGCGAAGCTCGTCACGCCCGATTACAGGATAGAGATCGCCGTCATCGCGGCGCTGTGACGCCGGTCAGCGGATTGTCGGGATCATAGGCGTAGCGCAGGGTCTCGAAGCGCATGGAGCGGGCGTCCATCAGCAGCAGGCGCCCGACCAGCCCCTCGCCGAAGCCGACGATCTCGCGGATGATTTCCAGCGCCATCATCGCGCCGACGATTCCGGTGAGCGCGCCGAGTACGCCGGCCTCCTCGCAGCTCGGCACGGCGCCCGCTGGCGGCGCCGCCGGGAAGAGGCAGCGATAGGTCGGGTTGGGGCGGCCCTCGGCGTCGTTCTCGAAGGGGCGCAGCGTCGTCAGCGAGGCGTCGAAGCCGCCGACCGCCGCCGTGACGAGCGGCTTTTTTTCGAAGAAGCAGGCGTCCGAGACGAGATAGCGCGTCGAAAAATTATCGGAGCCGTCGGCGATGATGTCGTAACCCGCTATCAGCGCTCGCGCATTGTGCTCCGTGAGGCGCAGCGCATGGGGCTCGACATGCACATGCGGGTTGAGCCGATGGATGGCGTCCTTGGCGCTGTCCACCTTCAGCCGCCCGACGGCGGTGGTATGGTGAATCACCTGCCGCTGCAGATTGGACAGCGAGACCTCGTCGTCATCGACAATGCCCAGCACGCCGACGCCGCCCGCCGCGAGATATTGCAGCAGCGGCGACCCGAGCCCGCCCGCGCCGACGACGAGCACGCGCGCTTTCTTCAGCCGCTGCTGGCCCGGCCCGCCGACCTCGCGCAGAACGATATGGCGCGCGTAGCGCTCGATTTCTTCGGCTGAGAGGCTCATGTCGTTTTTCCTGCGCCGAAGCTCACGCGGCGGCCGCGTTCGTCGTGATATTTAGCAGCTTCGCGGCGAGCGCGAAATCGGAGGAGAAGATGACGCCGCCTCGCCTCGAAACTCTGGCGCCAGAGGCGCAAGAGCGTCTCGCTATGGCGATCCAGAGCAATCCGCATAATGCCGTCATCCTCGAGCGTCTGCCGAGCCTTCGCCTCGCGGACGCCTGGCTCGTCGCCGGCTGCCTGTTCCAGACGGTTTGGAATCTCGACAGCGGCCGGCCGGCGACGCAGGACATATTCGATTACGACATTTTCTATTTCGACGAGGATATCTCCTATGAGGCGGAGGATCGCGCCATTCGCCGCGCTCGCGCGCTCTTCGCCGATCTTCCCATTCGCGTCGATTTGAAGAATCAGGCGCGCGTGCATCTTTGGTATGGCGAGCGCTTCGGTCCGGGCTATCCGCAGCTGCGCAGCAGCGCCGATGGCGTCGATCGTTTTCTCATCGAATGCACGCGCGTCGCCGCGCGGCGTGTGGACGACGCGCTGGAGCTCTATGCGCCGGCGCGTCTCGACGATCTCTTCGCCGGCGTGCTGCGCCCCAATCCGCTCAATCCGCGGCCGGAGCTGTTCGCGGCGAAAGCCGCGAGCCTTCGCGCGCGCTGGCCCTTTCTCACCATCGCCGAAACGCACGCGTGATCCGCGTGAAAGCGTTTTCGCGCTTGCATAAAACGCCGTCGCAGACTTTCCTTGAACAGGCGCTGATTCGGCGCTTTGTCCCGCAAGGACCGCCTATGAACCTACCGGCCCCGCCCACCGGACTCTATCCCGAAGACTATGAGAGAATCGAAGCCGCGGTGATGGAGACCGTGCGCGGCCGCTGGTTCCTGCTCGAATATGCGCGCCGTCAGCGCGTCGAGGAGACCGAGCGGCTCGTGCTCGCGGTGGATCGTCTGGAGCGCATCGCTGCGCGCGCGGAGGAGCGCGCAGAGGAGCAGGAGGCCGCCTCCGATTGGCGCCTGCCGCGACGCCTCGTCGAGCGCGCGCAGGAATTCGCGCGCACGCTGCGCGCCAGCGGCGTCGAGGAGAAGCTCTGCGCGCAGGCCGATGCGCTGGTCGAGCAATTCTCCAAATTGCTCGACGCGCCCGCCGCGGAGCCGGAAGAAGCGCCGCGCGCGATCATCGAGTCCGCGACGATCGAGATCATCGACGAGCCGCATCGAATCCAAGAGGAGCGCGTCGAGCCGATTCTCGAGATCGAGGTGGCGGATGAGCCGATAGAAATCGCCGAGGTCGAGACTCTCGTGGAGGCGGAGCCGATCGACGCCGAGCCGATCTTGGTCGAATCCTTCGAGATGGAATCTGTCGTCGCCGAGCCGATCGAGATCGAGGCCGTCGCTTCCGAGCCCGAGCCTGTCGATTTTGAGCCTGTCGCTTTCGAGCCCGAGCGCGTCGCGCAGCTGGAGGAGCCGCCGCAGGCGATAGAGATCACAGAATCTGCCGTTGCCGCCGAGCCGGCGTCCAATGAGATCGTGTTCGAGGAATTCGTCGCTCGCGCGATTCTGCCGGAGGAGACTGCGCCGGTCGAACTCGATGCGCCACGCATCGATGCGCCCAAATTCGGCGCGCGCGAATCCGGCTCGCCCAAGATCAGCCTTCCGAAGACCACGCCGGCGAAGACCGAACCGGCGCTGCCGGTCGATCCGCGCCTCGTGGCGCTGTCACGGCTCGATCATCTCTCCCTGCACGAAAAGCTTCGGCTGTTTGGCTGAGCAGGCCTTGCCGGCGGCCGCCTGAGCCGCCGCCGCATCCACGCCGTTCTGATGCGCGAGCGCGACATTGCCGAGAAACTGCTGCGCGCTCGCTTCCCAGGTGAAGGTCAGCGCATGGGCGCGCGGCACGGCTGAGGGAATCTCCGTCGCCGCGAGACAGGCCGCCTGCAAATCCTCGCTCAGCACGCCGGCGCCGCTCGCGCCGACCACATCCAGCGGCCCCGCTACTGGAAAAGCGGCGACCGGCAGGCCGCAGGCCATTGCCTCCAGCAGCACCATTCCGAAAGTGTCGGTGCGGCTCGGAAAGACGAACACATCCGAGCTGGCGTAGAGCGTGGCCAGTTCCGCGCTGGTCTTCACGCCGAGAAAGCGCGCCTGCGGATAGGCCGCCTCGAGCGCCGCGCGCGCCGGCCCGTCGCCGGCGACGAGCTTGGTGCCCGGCAGATCGAGCGCGAGGAACGCCTCGATGTTCTTCTCCACCGCGAGCCGGCCGGCATAGAGATAGAGCGGCCGCGGATAGCCGAGATCGACCGCCTTATCTGGGTGAAAGAGCTGGTGATCGACGCCGCGCGACCAGCGCATCAGCCGGCGGAAGCCTCTCGCGGAGAGCTCCTGCGCCAGCGTCTGCGTCGAGACCATCGTCCCCGCGCCGCTATTGTGGAAGCGGCGCAGCAGCGCATAGGTCACGCCGACCGGAAAGCGCGTGCGGGCGTGAATATATTCGGGAAAGCGCGTGTGATAGCTCGTGGTGAAGCGCCGCCCCTGGCGCAGGCAGCAGGCGCGCGTCGCCATGCCCACCGGCCCTTCGGTGGCGATATGGACATGGTCGTAGCCCTGCGCCAGACGCTTCGCCACCGCTCCCGCCGAGGCGAAGGCGAGCTGAATTTCCGGATAGGTCGGCATGGGGATGGAGGAGAAATCCTGCGGGGTCAGGAAATCGATCGACGCGCCGAGCGCGCTCGCCGCGCTCGCCATCGCCTCCAAGGAACGCACGACACCGTTGACTTGCGGACGCCAGGCGTCCGTCGCGATCAATATCCGCATCAGGCGGCGGCCCTCGCCTGCGGCAGGGCCGGCGGCTGCTGCGCGGCGGCTTCTGCCGCCGCCTCCTGCTCCTTGGCGGTCTTCCGCCAATAGAGGATCTCGAAGCGGCCGTCGGAATGCTCGGCGATCGCCGTGCAGCTCTCGACGAAATCGCCGGTGTTCACATAGAGCATCCCCTCTATGTGGCGGATCGTCGCGTGATGAATGTGGCCGCAGACGACGCCGTCCACGCCGCGCCGCGCCGCTTCCGCCGCCAGAGTCTGCTCGAAATCGCCGATGAAGTTCACGGCGTTCTTCACCTTCAGCTTGGCCCAGGCGGAGAAGGACCAATAGTCGACGCCGAACAGGCGGCGCACGCGATTGGCCCAGGTGTTGGCGAAGAGCGCGGCCTCATAGGCCCAGTCGCCGAGAAAGGCGAGCCAGCGCGCATGACGCACCACTATGTCGAACTGATCGCCATGGATGACGAGCATTTTCTTGCCGTCGGCGGTCTCGTGAATATCGGTCTCCGCGACCTCGACGCCGCCGAACTCCATGCCGGTGTAGTCGCGCGCGAATTCGTCGTGATTGCCGGGCACATAGACGACGCGCGCGCCCTTGCGCGCCTTGCGCAGCAGCTTCTGCACGACGTCATTGTGCGCCTGCGGCCAATACCAGCCGCCCTTCAAGCGCCAGCCGTCGACGATGTCGCCGACGAGATAGATGGTGTCGGCGTCGTGATGCTTCAGAAAGTCGAGCAGAAGCTCGGCTTGAAGCCCTCTCGTGCCGAGATGGAGATCCGACAGGAACAGTGTCCTGAAGCGCTTGGCGCTCTGCGAATCGGCCAATGAATCGATTGCGGTCATTTTGACGCGCCCGCCTCTTTTTGTGCCGCAGCGTCTCCTTCCCACCAGATTCTTGTTGCGTAACGATGACACCGCGCGAGGCGCGCGGAGTCGTGGCGAATTTCCCGTTCGATATTTCGAACGAATTCGATTATCAACGCGATCATGTCGAAAGGAACGGGCGTCATGGGCGTGGAAGGCCGGGAAAAGCAGAAGATTCTGGAAGCCGGAGCCTTGGCTTTGTCCGGGCAGCTCGGCGCGACTGTCCAGCGTCTGCGCAAGGCCTATAATCTGTCGCTGTCGGAACTCTCCCAGCAGTCCGGCGTCGCCAAATCGATCATCAGCCAGATCGAGCGCAACGAGACCAATCCGACGCTCGCCACGATCTGGCGCCTCGCCCAGGCTCTCGATGTGTCCATCGAGCGTGTGCTGCAGACGACGGAGGACGAGCCCTTCCTCGAGAAGACCAGCCGAGCGGACACGCCGATTCTCGTCTCCGACGACGGCAAGTGCCGGCTCGAGATCATCGGATGGATCAAGACCGTAGAATGGCTGCAATGTTATGAATTCTCCGCCGATCCGGGGGGAGTTCTCGAATCCGACGCGCATCAGCGCGGCTCTGTCGAGAGCCTGTCCATGCGCGAGGGCGAGCTCGAGGTGGAGGTCGCCGGCGCCAAGGAGATCGTGCGCGCGGGCGAGACGTTGCGTTACCGCTGCGACCGCCCGCATGTGATCCGCAATCTGGGGCGGAGCGCCGCCCATGCAACCATGGTCTGCATTCTCAAAGCGGCCGCGATGGAGTGACCATTTGACGAAACTACCGAGCGGCGAGACGGCGGCCGGGCGCCATGCGGAGCTGAGGCTGTCGCTGCTGCAGGCCTCCATCTACGCCATTGTCGGGGTCCAGCTGCCCTTCTTCTCCATCTGGCTGTCGGCGCGCGGGCTCGACGCTTTCGAGATCGCCGCCGTTCTCGCCGTGCAGCCGGTCATTCGCATCGGCTCCATGCTGCTCGCCTCGCGCCGGGCCGATCAGCATGGCGATCATGGCGCGCTGCTCGTCGGCTGCATGGCCGCCGTGGCCGCGGCCTATGCGGTGATGGGGCTCTCCTCCGGCTTCTTCGCATTGCTCGTCGCCGGGGCCATGGTGGCGCTGGCGCAGGGGCCGCTGGCGCCGCTCGCCGATGGCGTCACCTTCGGCGAGGCGCGGCGCCGGCGCGAGGCCGGCCTGCCGCAGCTGCATTATTCATGGGTGCGCGGCTGGGGCTCCATGTCGATCCTGGTCTTTCTCGCCGCCAGCGGGCCGGTCGCCGGCGCGCTCGCGGTGGAGGATATCGTCTGGCTGCTCACCGCTGTCGGAGCCTTCGCCTGCCTCGCCTGCATGGGCTCGCTGATCGGCTTCGGCTCGTCGGGAGCGAGAGAGGAGCGGCAATCCGTCGGCCGCATCGCGCGGCCGGAGCTGGTGGCGCTGGTCATCGTCGCCGCGGCGCTGGTGCAGAGCTCGCATTCGATGGTGAACACATTCGGCGCGCTGCATTGGAAAGAGCAGGGCCATAGCGACACTTTCGTCTCTTTCGCCTGGGTCGCGGCGCTCGCCACCGAGGTGATCGCTTTTCTGATGGCGGCGCGCTGGTTCGGCGGCGAGTCGAAAGCGGGCGCCTTTCTGCTCGTCGGCGCGATCGGCGCCGTGCTGCGCTGGCTGCTGATGTCGGCCGATCCCGGCCCCTATGGGATTTTCTTCGCCCAGGCGCTGCATGGCGCCTCATGCGCGGCGGTGCAGATCGGCCCCGCCTATCTGCTCGCCGAGCTCGGCGGCAAGGAGCGCCTCGCGCAATCGCAAGCCTGGCTGGCGGCGGCCATCGCCGGCGGCAATAGCCTGCTCACCTTCCTGTCCGGACCGCTCTATGCGCAGGCGGGGGAGCGCGCCTATTTGGCGATGGCGGCGGTGGCCTTTCTCGGCCTGCTGCTCTCCTTCGCGGTGGCGCATCTCTGCGCCGGCCGTCACGCTCGGACGGAAGCGGCGCGGAACGCTCACGCCGAGCCCGAGCATTCACGCGCTTGAGCGGCGGCGCATGAAGCCTCCTTTTGAGACGCTCGCACCCAAGTCGGGCTCGCCCGACTTGGGCATTGTCATGCGGAGCTCGGGTAAACCCGCGATCGGCGCGGGCTCCCGGGCGCCTCTTACGAGAGGTCGCCCATGTGCTTTTGCGAGTAGAGCTGCACGCCGAGCTGCTTGATCAGCTCGAGCTGCGTCTCCAGGAAGTCGATATGGCGCTCCTCGCTCTCGACGACCTCTTCGAACAGCAGCTTGCTGACGCGGTCGTTGATCGACAGCGCATAGGCCGCCGCCTCGAGATAGAGAGCGCGGGCGTCGACTTCCGTGGCGAGATCGAGGCGGATGATCTCCTCGACGGACTGGCCGATGCGCAGAGGATCGAGACTCTGCATGTTCGGGAAGCCTTCGAGGAAGAGGATGCGATGCACGAATTTATCGGCGTGCTCCATCTCCTCGATGGATTCGTGACGCCACTTCTTGCCGAGCTCCTTGAAGCCCCAATTATCGAGGATACGATAATGCAGCCAATATTGATTGATCGCCGTCAGCTCGGCGCGGACGCCACGGTTCAGATATTCGATGAGCTTCGCGTCACCGCGCATGGTTCCCCCTTCCGCCCGGCCAGAGCGGACCGGGTCATGCAGCCAATTCGTCGGCGCGACAATTATCGCATTCGCCGGCCCCACTGCAATGATCGGAGGGGATCGCCGCATGCTGATCGACGATCGCGCTGATGTTGCGCGCGCATCGGCCGCAGCGCGGCTCGCACCCCATATGCCGGAAGATCGCGCCGACGCTGGGGCGATCCGATCTTCCTCCGAGAACCTCGCGGACTTGCCCGTCCGAGAGCACATTGCAAGAGCAGACGATCATCTCCGCACCTAGTTTGGAAGGGTTGTAAACTAGCTGTTATTTCAGTAGCTTAACGTACCGTTCCGGTTCTGGCTAGAGGCCTTTGTCGGTTTTCCGACAGCGGTCTCGGGGATCACGGAGACTTCGCAAATCGCGCGCCACGGCCGTTCGGCCGCACCAGATTATTTGTTGTGGATAAGAGACACGGCAAGACCTGGAGCATGCTCGCGCCCGGCTCTTTTGAAAATCTTTCGCGCTGAGAAAGGCTTCAGACGAATCTTCGCGCCGAATCTTCGCGCCTCCAACGGAAGGGCTAAGGTCAGATGTCAGATCTCCCAGATCTTTTTCCCGGCTTCGCCTCGCATTGGATCGATGCGCCCGCCGGCTCGATTTTCGCCCGCTCCGGCGGCTCCGGTCCGCCGCTGCTGCTGCTGCACGGCTTCGGCGAGACTCATGTCGCCTTCGAGAAGATCGCCCCGCGGCTCGCCGAGCGCTTCTTCGTCGTCGCCATGGATCTGCGCGGCTATGGCTGGTCCTCCGCGCCTGCGAGCGAGAAGGGCGAGGCCTATACGAAGCGCGCGCAGGGCGAGGACGTCATTGTCGTGATGGAGCAGCTCGGCCATGTGCGTTTCTCGCTCATCGGCCATGATCGCGGCGCGCGCGTCGGCTTTCGTCTGGCGCTCGATCATCCGGGGCGGCTGGAGAAGCTCGCTCTGCTCGATATAGCTCCGCTCGAGGAATCGCTCGGCGATGCAAATCTCAAGCGCCTCGGCCGCGCGCGGCTCTTGTCGCAGCCGGCGCCCAAGCCCGAGCAATTGATCGGCCTAGATCCGAAAGCCTTTCTCGCCGATACGCTGGCGAGCGGAACCAAGAGCGGAACGCTCGACGCTTTCGATGCGCGGGCCTTCGCCCATTATCGCGCCGCCTTCGACGAGCCCTCGCGCATCCACGCCTTTTGCGAGGATTTTCGCGCCGGCGCGGGGCCGGATCGCGAGCTCGATCTCGCCGATCGCGCGGCGGGCGAGAAGATCGTCGTCCCCACTCTGGCGCTATGGGGCGCGGCGAGCTTTTCCGGCCATGGCTCCGCTCTGCTCGAGCAATGGCGCGAATGGGCGGACGATCTTCGCGGCGCCGAGATCGACAGCGGCCATTATCTCGCCGAGGAGGCGCCCGAGGCGACATTCGCCGCGCTCGACCTTTTTCTGTGAGCGAATTTCCCTTCAGCGTCGCTGTGGCGCTCGGCGGCGGCGGCGCGCGCGGCCTCGCCCATATCTCCGTGCTGGAGGCGCTGGACGAATTGGGCGTGCGCCCCTGCGCCATCGCCGGCACGTCGATCGGCGCGATCATCGGCGCCGCTTACGCCGCCGGCTTTTCCGGCGCGCAATTGCGCGCCCATGCGGAGGCGGCGTTCCGCAATCGCATGCGTCTCGCGCGGCGCCTGCTGCGCTCGCGGGCGCGACGGCGGGCGCGCACCTTCTCCGATCTCGCGCATCCGGCGCTGATCGACGCCGAGCGTTTCCTCGACGCCTTCTGGCCGCAGGGCATGCCGGAGACATTCGAGGCGCTGCAAATTCCCTTCACCGCCGTGACGACGGATTTTCGCCTGCGCCGCGAGGCGGCGATCTCGTCTGGTTTGCTGCGTCCGGCGGTCGGCGGCTCCATGGCGATTCCGGGCCTGGTGCGTCCGGTCGCCTATGGCGACAGCTTTCTGATCGACGGCGGCCTCGTCAATCCGCTGCCCTACAATCATCTCGTCGGCCGCGCCGATATCGTGCTCGCCGTCGATGTCTCGGGAACAGCGAGCGGACGCGCGCGCAATCGGCCGCCCTCGCCGATAGAGACGATCATCGTCGCCAGCCAGATCATGATGAACGCCATCAGCGAGCGCATGATCGAGGAGAGCCCGCCCGACGTTCTGATCTCGCCCGCGGTCAATCAATATCTCGCGCTGGATCTCTTCAAGGCCAAGCGCATCTTCGAGGCGGGCGACGCCTGCCGCGCGCAGGTGATCGAAGGATTGCAGAGCGCCGCCGCGCGGCTTTCGCTTCAGCGCCGCGCCTGAAAAAAGGCGCGCAGCAGCTTGGCCGCCTCGCTCTCGCGCAAGCCGCCATAGACCTCCGGCGCATGATGGCAGGTCGTCTGCGAGAAGAATCGCGCGCCATGGTCGACCCCGCCCCCCTTCAAGTCTTCCGCCGAATAATAGAGCCGGCGAATGCGCGCGAAGGAGATGGCCGCCGCGCACATGGCGCAGGGCTCGAGCGTGACATAGAGATCGCAATCGACGAGCCGCTCGCTCCCGAGTGCCGAGCAGGCGGCGCGAATGGCGAGCATCTCCGCATGAGCCGTGGGGTCTTTATCACGCAGCGTGCGATTGCCCGCGACGGCGATGATCTCGCCATTGCGCGCTATGGAAGCGCCGACGGGCACCTCATTCGCGGCGAAGGCTTCGCGCGCGGCGTCGAAGGCGGCGGTGAGGGGGTCGGTCATTCGCCCTGTTCGCTTCGTCTCGCGCCAAAGGGGCGCCAAAGGGCGCGTCTCCACGGCCGAGCGCGGCGAATATCGAGCACGGCCCGACGCGAATCAAGCGGCTGAACTGCCGCCCGCCCGATCGGCCGCTTGAAATCATAGTTCAAAGAGCTATGGTTTGTAGAACTATGGTGCCGTGTGCGCGTCTTCAAAATCAGATGGTTCGCGCGGTTCGCCCGCAGCGAGCGGATCGACGCGAGAGCTTGAACGAAGCGATCGGGCGCGCCGCGCGCGGCCTCATCGACGCTGATTTGGGCGGGGGCCTCATCAAGCAGCGCGTCGCCAGACGGGGCCGAGGACGTTCTGGCGGCTATCGCATGATCATCGCCTTTCGCGTCGAGGAGCGCGCTGTTTTTCTTTACGGCTTCGCCAAGAACGAAAGGGAAAATATCGAGCCGGACGAATTGGAGGATTTGCGCCTCGTGGCGCGCGGATGGCTCGAAGCGACATCGGAACGCATCGAGGCGGCTCTCGAGGATGGAGCAATTCAGGAGGTGCGGCATGACAAAGAAAGCGACGCCTAGCGAGGCTACGAGCCGTTTGCGTGACGCCATTCTCGAAACTGCGGGAGACATGCGCCGCCTCGGCATCATGGACGAGGCGAGTCATGCAAAGATCACATTGCGTCAACTGGACAAGGACCGCGCGCCAGCGCCCGCGCCGATCACGGGCGAGGAAATCCGCGACCTCCGCGAAAAGGCGCGGTTGAGCCAAGCGGTCTTCGCCCGCTATCTCAACCTTACGGTGGGCTATGTCTCTCAGCTCGAGCGCGGCGCAAAGCGGCCGAGCGGCCCCGCGCTCGTTCTGCTCGACCTCATCCGCCGTAAGGGCATAGAAGCGATCTTCTAGACCGGCGTCCGCCTCAATCCCCGCCGGTCCATTCCACCTCCGCGCCGAGCATGCGCAAATTCTCGACGAAGCGCGGATGCGCGCGCTTGATCGGCGTGGCGTTATGGATCATCGAGCGCCCTTCTATGCTCGCCGCCAGCATCAGCAGAGCGATGGCGACGCGGATGATATAGGGGCTCTCCACCTGCGCCGGGACCAGCGGCTTGCCGCCGAAGGCGATGAGCCGATGCGGGTCCGACAGAAACACATGCGCGCCGAATTTGGAGAGCTCGCCGGTCCAGCCGAGCGCGCCGTCATAGACCTTGTTCCAGAACATCACGCTGCCTTCGGCCTTGACGCCGAGCGCGATGAAGATGGGCAGAAGATCGACCGGCAGATAGGGCCAGGGCGCCGCCTCCACTTTCTGCAGCACATTGCGGGTGAAGGGCTCCGCCACTTTCAGCGGGCCATTGGCCCTGGTCTTGGACCAGCCGTCCTCATGGACGACATGCACGCCGAATTTCGCGAAAGTGCGGTCGATCAGCGGAAACTGGTCGGGCGCGGAATTCTTCACCTCGACGCCGCCGCCGGTGATCGCGCCCAGCGCCAGAAAGGTCGCGACCTCGTGGAAGTCTTCCGTGAGATGGAACTCGCCGCCAGTGAGGGAGTCGACCCCGTCTATGGTGAGCTGCGAGGTGCCGATGCCGGAGATGCGCGCGCCGAGCGTCTCCATGAAGGCGCAGAACTCCTGCACATGCGGCTCGGAGGCGGCGTTGTTGAGCTTGGACTGGCCGCTCGCCAGCGCCGCGCACAGCACGAAATTCTCGGTGGTGGTGACGGAGGCGTAGTCGAGCCAGTGCCGCGTCGCGCGCAGCGGGCCGTCGGAGCGGATGACGAGCGAATCGTCGCTGCGCTCGATCGTCGCGCCGAAGGATTTCAGCACCTCTATATGCGGGTCGATCTCGCGCGCGCCGAGCGTGCAGCCCTTCACATCGTCCTCTATGCGGGCGACGCCGAAGCGCGCCAGCAGCGGCGGGGCCAGCATGATGGAGGAGCGCATCTCCGCCGGCAGGCGATGGATCGACGGATCGAAGCGCGTGTCCTCATGGCGCAGCTCGAGCAGGCCGGTCGCAAAATCCATCCGCACGTCGCTGCCGAGCGTGCGGAACAATTCGAGGATCTTCTTGACGTCGGTGATCTCCGGCACGCCATGGATGCGCAGCGGCTCTCTGGTCAGCAGCGTGGCGCAGAGAATGGGCAGCACGGCGTTCTTATTCGCGGAAGGGATGATCCTGCCGCTGAGCGGACGTCCGCCATGCACGATCAGATGAGCCATACCGCCTCCAGACGTCTGTTGCCTCTATGCGCCGAAATAGGGGACCGCGGCCGGCTTTCGCGGGGCTGCGGCCAACTCCCTACGTGGATTCGAGGCCATAACTCGGATTCATGGCGAATGACGAGTGAAAAAGCGGCCGCCGCGCCTTTCTCTTTGGCCCCGCGACCTGCTATCAGGGCGTGATGACCGACAAAAAGCCAGAAAGACCCGCCCGCCGTAAGGACGGCGGCGACCAGCCGCCGCGTCGCCGCGTTCCGGCCAAGAAACCGGCAGCGGCCGAGCCCGACGCCGCCGCCAGCGCCTTCGAGGGCGAGCGCATCGCCAAGGTCATGGCGCGCGCCGGCGCCTGCTCGCGCCGCGACGCCGAGATCTGGGTCACGGAAGGGCGCGTTTCCGTCAACGGCCGCGTGCTGGACAGCCCCGCCTTCAATGTGCAGGAGGGCGACCGCATAGAGGTGGACGGCCAGCCGCTCGCCGAGCGCGAGCCGACGCGCTTGTTTTTGTTCCACAAGCCGGCCGGCCTCGTCACCAGCGCCAAGGACCCGGAAGGGCGCGAGACCGTCTTCGGCTTTCTCGAGGAGCGCTTTCCCGATCTGCCGCGCTTGGTGAGCGTCGGGCGGCTCGACATCAATACCGAAGGCCTGCTGCTGCTGACCAATGACGGCGGCCTCGCGCGCACGCTCGAGCTTCCGGCGACCGGCTGGACGCGCCGCTATCGCGTGCGCGCCCATGGCGAGATCGACCAGGCGCAACTCGATGAGTTGAAGAAGGGCGTCGCCGTCGACGATGTCGATTACGCGCCGATCGACGCCAAGCTCGATCGCGTCCAGGGCGCCAATGTCTGGATCAGCATGGCGCTGCGCGAGGGCAAGAATCGCGAGATCAAGCGCGTGCTCGAGCATTTGGGGCTCGACGTCAATCGGCTGATTCGCATCTCCTTCGGCCCCTTCCAGCTCGGCGAGCTGGAGGAGGGCGTCGTCGAGGAGGTGAAGCTGAAGACGTTGCGCGAGCAGCTCGGCAAGGGCTTGGCCGAGCTCGCCGGCGTCGATTTTTCGTCGTCCCGCCGCGACTCGGACGAGCCGCCGCATGTCGCCGCCGAGGAGGCGCGCCAGCGCGCCAAGACGCGCACGCGCAAGCATGTGACGACCTTGCGCGCAGAGCGCGAGGAGACGCGCGGCAAAGGCCCGCGCGCCCGCATCGAGCGCGCCGCGACCAGCGACCGCAAGGGTCGCGCCGTGCCGGTGGAGAAGATCGTGCCGGTGCGCCGCGCCGAGGAGCCGGCGACGACGCGCAACGCCCGCCGCTTCCGCGCCGAGAGGGCCGAGGGCGAGGCGGGTCCTGCGCGTTTTGCCGGCGAGCGCCGCCCGCCGCGCCGTGACGATGATGCGCGGGCCTCTGGCGGAGAGCGCAAGGAGCGATTCGAGCGGGGCGAGCGCGCGCCTCGGCGCGAGGGCGAAGGACGTCCGCCGCGTCGCGAGGGCGCTGCTGCGCGTCCGCGCGCTGGCGAGCGGACCGAGCGTTTCGATCGCGGCGAGCGTCGCGGTCCGAGCTTCGGCGCCGGCGATGGGCCGCGTCGTGAGCGTGCGCCTCGTCGCGAGGGCGAAGGTCGTCCGCCGCGGCGTGAGGGCGAGGGTCGCGCGCCACGGCGCGAAGGAATGCCGGCGCGCGCCGCATCGGGCGAGCGGACGGAGCGTTTTGATCGTGGCGAGCGTCGCGGTTCGAGCTTCGGCGCCGGCGATGGGCCGCGCGGTGAGCGCGCGCCGCGTCGTGAGGGCGAGGGGCGTCCGCCGCGTCGTGAGAGCGCGGAGCAGCGTCCGCGCGCTGGCGAGCGAACGGAGCGTTTCGATCGTGGCGAGCGTCGCGGTTCGAGTTTCGGCGCTAGCGATGGCCCGCGCCGTGAGCGCGCGCCGCGTCGCGAGGGCGAGGGGCGTCCTCCGCGTCGCGAGGGGGCGGAGCAGCGTCCGCGCACGGGCGAGCGGACCGAGCGTTTCGATCGTGCCGAGCGTCGCGGGTCGAGCTTTAGCGCCGGCGATGGGCCGCGCCGTGAGCGCGCGCCGCGTCGCGAGGGCGAGGGTCGTCCTCCGCGTCGCGAGGGGGCGGAGCAGCGTTCGCGCAGCGGCGAGCGGACGGAGCGTTTCGATCGTGGCGAGCGTCGCGGTTCGAGCTTCGGCGCTGGCGATGGGCCGCGCCGTGAGCGCGCGCCGCGTCGGGAGGGCGAGGAGCGTCCGCCGCGTCGCGAGGGAGCGGCCGCCCGTGCGCCCTCTGGCGAGCGTTTCGAGCGTGGCGAGCGCAAGAGTTTCGGCGCCGGCAAGACGTCCGGCGCCGGCAAGAGCTTCGGCGAACGCAAGAGCTTCGGCGCGGGCAAGAGCTTCGCGGGCAAGGGCGCCGGCAAGCGTTTCGACTCCGGCGACGCGCCGCGGGGCGAGCGCGCGCCGCGCAAGGAAGGCGAGGGTCGTCCGCCGCGTCGTGACGGGGATGCGCGTCCGCCGTCGGGCGAGCGTCGCGGTCCGCCGCGGAGCGGCGCGGGCAAGGAGCCGGGCAGAGCGGCTCCGGGCAGAGCGGCTCCTGGCAGAGGCGGCCCGGGCAAAGGGCCGGCGGGCAAAGGCCCCGGCAAGGGGCCGCGCAAGCCGGGCGGCGCGCCGCGCAAGCCGCGCTAGCCCATGCGCATCGTCGCCGGCAGCTTTCGCGGCCGCGTGCTGAAGACGCCGCAATCGCAGGCGATCCGTCCCACTTCGGATCGCCTGCGCGAATCCGTCTTCGACATTCTCGCCCATGCCTATGACGATCCCGTTCCGGGCGCGCGCGTCGTCGATCTCTTCGCCGGCACGGGCGCGCTCGGCCTCGAGGCCTTGTCGCGCGGCGCTGCGAAAATCCTCTTCATCGACGATGGCGCCGAGGCGCGCGCGCTGCTGCGCGCCAATGTCGAGGCGCTGGGCGCGGGCGGCGTGACGCGCGTCTTTCGGCGGGACGCGACCAAGCTCGGCCTCGCGCCGCCGGGCGAATTGTTCACGCTCGCTTTTCTCGATCCGCCCTATGGGCGCGATCTCGCCTCGCGCGCGCTGCGCTCGCTGATCGAAGGCGGCTGGCTCGCCGAGAGCGCGCTGATCGTCGTCGAGGAGGCGGCGGACGCGCCGTTATCGCTGCCGGAGGGCGTCGTCGAGAAAGAGCGTCGCCGCTATGGCGAGACGCAGATCGTCATCGCGCGATGCGTCAGAACGGATTCCAGGTCGCTTCCGGCGTGAATTTCAAATAACCGAGATTGAGGCCGAGGCGCGCGCCGAGCCCGGCGCGGATCGGCGCGACGACGACGCCGTCGGCCGACAGCTCGGTGAAGCCCAATCCGCCGACCAGATAGGCCGAACCGGCGACGCCGCCGAAGCGCGTGTAGATGGCGTCCACCGAGGGCAGATTATAGATCAGCATCATGGTGCGGTCGCCATCGGCGCCGGCGTCGAAGCCGAGCGAAGGCCCCTGCCAAAAGACGCGGCGCTGGCCGGCGTTGCGCGTGTACATCACCCCCTCGCCATAGCGCAGGCCGCCGACGAAGGCGCCCGAGCCCTCCTGGCCGAGCACATAGGCGTTGGGCCGTCCCCAGCGTCGCGCCAATTGCTCGACGCCCTGGGCGAGGTCGCGCGCTATGGCGCCGAAGAAGCGATGGCCGCTGCGGACCACCTCGTCGCCGGACATGGGCTCGGGTCTCGGCTCCGCCCGCACGTCATAGGCGGCGCGCGCCGGCGCCAGCGGCGACAGCGCGGCGGCCGTGGCGAGAGCCAGCATCTCTCTGCGCGTTGCGAGCGTCGCTTCTCTGCGCGTTGCGCGCGTCTCTCGGCGAGTTGAATCTGCGGCGCGCATGACGAAGCTTCCTCATTGGGCGTTTGCGAATCGATTTGCCGAAGTTTCGATGCGATCGTGTCGCGCCTGTGGCGCCGCGACGGCTCTTCTTCGCGAGAGGAAGAATCCCGCTGCGTTCTTAACAAAGTCTTGCGGCTGCGGGATCGCCGAAAGCAATGAACGGCCCGTTGCGATAGGCTTCGCCCGCCTTGCCGTAGAGAAGCGGGCGGCCCGTGGGATCGATGACGCCGCCGCCGGCCGCGCGCAGCACGGCGTCGCCGGCCGCCGTGTCCCATTCCATTGTCGGGCCGAAGCGCGGATAGAGATCGGCCGCGCCCTCCGCCAGAAGGCAAAATTTGATCGAGGAGCCGACGTCGCGCGTCGCGGCGACGCGATGCGTCTCCAGAAAGGCCGTGGTCGCCGCGTCGAGATGCGAGCGGCTGACCAGCGCCGTCGGCCCTTCGGCCGGTAGGGCGCGCACGCGCAACGGGCGCCAGGCCGCGCGCGGCGGCGCCGGCAGGCCGGGCGTAGCCTCGGCGCCGAAGGCCCGCGCTCCGGCGAGCCATAATCGCCGGAGCGCCGGAGCATAGACCGCGCCGGCGCGCGGCGCGCCCGCGACGATAAGGCCGATATTGACGGTGAACTCGCCGCTGCGCGCCAGAAACTCGCGCGTGCCGTCGAGCGGATCGACGAGCAGGAACGTCTCGGCGCGGGCGAAATCGGCGCCGGCGGCGGCGGCTTCCTCGGCGACGATGGGAAGGCCGGGCAGCAGCTCGGCGAGACGCGGCGTCAGAAAGGCCTCGATCCTCTCATCCGCCTCGCAGACCGGGCTCGCATCCTTCTTCGCGCGCGCGTCGATTGTCGGCGCGGCGAGAACATCCATCGCAATGGCGCCGGCGCGGGTCGCCAGATCGGCGAAAGCCGCCGCCAGCGCGTCGAAATCTTCGTCGCTCTCGAGCCGCACGCCTTTTAGAACTCCAAATCGCCGCGCCGCTCGACGAGAGCGGCCTCGTTCGTCTCTTCCGCGCGCAGATCGTCGACGCGTCCCGCGGGCGGTCCGCGTCGCGCGGTTTCAACCAGCGCTTGCAGCGCGCCCTGCGGCCCGGCGGCGACGATCTCCACCGCGCCATCGTCGCAATTACGCGCCCAGCCGGCGAGCGCGAGGCGCCCGGCCTCCCGCGCCACAAAGGCGCGAAAGCCGACGCCCTGCACGCGCCCGCGCACGATGATGCGGAACACGCGGCGCCTCTCGCTCATTGCGCCGCCTCCACGGCGATATTGTCGATGAGCCGCGTCGCGCCGAGCTTCGCCGCGACAAGCAGGCGGATCGGCCCCTCGTGACGGCGGGCGACGCGCGCCAGAGTCTGCGCGTGGCGCGCCTCGAGATAATCGATGAGGAAGCCTTTGGCGGCGATCTGCTCGCGCGCCTCCGCCATCACATGGCCGATCGGCTCGCCCGCGGCGATGCGCTGCGCGGCTTCGCTCAGCGCGCGATAGAGCGCCGGCGCGATGCGCCGCTCCTCGGCAGAGAGATAAATGTTGCGCGAGGACATTGCGAGGCCGTCCGCCTCGCGCAAAGTGGGCGCGCCGATGATCTCCGCGCGCAGATCGAGATCGCGCGCCAGGCGCTTTATCACCAGCAATTGCTGATAATCCTTTTCGCCGAAGACGGCGACGTCGCAATCGGCCTGGTTGAGCAGCTTGGCGACGATGAGCGCGACGCCGGCGAAATGCGTCGGCCGGAAATGATCCTCGAGATCGGCGACCGCCGGCCCGCCCACCGCGACCGTGGTGGAAAAGCCCGGCGGATACATTTCCTCCACCGCCGGGGCATAGCAGAGATCGGCCGCAACGCTCGCGAGCTTCTCGACATCGGCCGCGAGCGTGCGCGGATAGCGGCCGAAATCCTCGCCTGCGCCGAATTGCGTGGGATTGACGAAGACCGAGACCATCACGCGATCGGCGCGCCGGCGCGCCTCCTCCACCAGAGCGAGATGGCCCTTGTGCAGCGCGCCCATGGTGGGGACAAAGCCGACGCGCTCGCCGCGCGCGCGCCATTGCGCGACGCGCTCGCGCAGCTCGGCCAGCGTATGGACGGTGGGAACGGGAAAAGCGCTCATCTTCGGCTCATCCTCTGCTGCGCATTCGGCGCATGGCTCTCCAGAAAGGCGATATAGGCGCTCGGCAGGCCGAGCGCGCGCGCCGAGGCGACGATATTCTCGACATAGCCCGGCGCCGCCGGCCCCTCGCGCGTCGCGGTTCCGATATAGATGAGCGCCCGCGCCGAGCCCACCGGCGCGCGCAGCACCGGCTGCACCACCTTGCGGTAGAGCCGGCGGCCGACCTCCTCGTAACGGTCGAGCGCCGGCACATCCGCCACGGCGAGGTCATAGAGCAGGCCATGGACCTGCGCCCGCGCGTCCGGCACGACAGTGGCGTAGCCCGTCTCCAGAATGGTGAAACGATAGCGCGCCAGCCGGCCGAGGCCGAGCGGCCGCGAATGGGGACAGCGGACGGCCATTGTGGCGACGTCCATATTGGCGCCATAGGCGAAATAGAGAGGCATGTGGTCTTTCCGTGCGGCGGACGGACCTTAGCGCATAGCGCCGTCGCGAGCGAGGCGCCGCGGGCGGCCCTCGCGGAAAGAAAAAGAGCCCGGCCTGCGCCGGGCTCCCAACCGAGAGCGGCCCCTGGGAATTAACCGCCCTCATCGACTATTCTCAGCGTTGGATGCAGTTTTAGAAATGCGTCGAATCGACGCGAGGGCGAGAAGGGAAGACGGAATGGACGAGTTCGAAGGCGGCTTTCTGCGCAACACGGCGATCGGCCTCGTTCTGGCTCTGGCGGCGGCGATCGTCTATGTCTGGTTCCGCTAGGCGCGCGCGGCCGGTTGACGCGCGGTCATAGAGAAGCGATAGGCTTCGCCGCGAGTCCGGTCTGGCTCCGGGTTCGGAAGGGTGGCCGAGTGGTTTAAGGCAGCGGTCTTGAAAACCGCCGTGGGGGAAACTTCACCGTGGGTTCGAATCCCACCCCTTCCGCCAGAATCAACTACTTAGGTGAGTTGCGTGGCGCATGTGGCGCGAACGGAAGCACACTTCGGTATCACAAATCTCGGTACAGCTCTCTTGCGCCTATGTATTCGGGACCCTACCACTCCGTCGAAGGTCAATTGTTTGATCCACCTGCCCATCGAGGAGGGGCGACTGAGGCGGGGCTCGGAACCAACTTTTTTCGTTCGACGTTAAGCCTTAAGTTATTGGGTTGGGTGATCCGATTCGCGTCGGCGCTCGATCTGTCCTGGACGCGCGCGAAGGTGAACCTAGCCCGGGGAATGCAATGAACGACGATGAAAACCGCTGGTTCGATGATTATGTCGAGGAAAGCGATGATCTACAAATTGACGAGTATGATATCACTGCATCTCCAAGTGACTTCAATGTATCGACGTTGTTTAATTTCGTCGAGTCTGGTGCAGTACGAATCCCGGGGTTTCAGCGGAATTTTGTATGGGACAAAGCTAGATCATCGAAGTTAATTGAGTCATTGATCTTGGGGATCCCAGTTCCTCAGCTATTTTTGTACGAACAGACTCGCAATAGATTTTTAGTCATTGATGGGCAGCAGCGTCTAATGTCCATTTACTACTTTGTAAAGCGCAGGTTCCCAAAAAGGGACAAGCGCAGTGAATTGAGGACAATATTCGATTCTGAGGGGCGTATTCCCGACCATATTCTGCATAGCGACGAATTTTTTGAGGATTTTAATCTTAAGCTTAGCGAAAGGTTGCCAAATAGAATCAACAAGTTTAACAAACTAAACTACTCAACTCTGGGTGACTACAAAACTCAACTTGACTTGCGCCCGATTAGAAATATAGTTGTCAAGCAAAATTCGCCAGAAGGTGACGATTCTTCAATTTACGAAGTGTTTAACAGACTGAACACTGGAGGAATGAATCTTCGGCCACAGGAAATTAGGACGAGTATGTACCATTCCAGATTTTATGATATGTTATATAGGTTAAATCTTAATTCAAGATGGAGAGAATTTCTAAATACTCAAGTCCCTGACTTGCATATGAAGGACATCGAAATACTGCTTCGTGGGTTTGCTATGCTTATAAGCTACGAATCGTATGTGCCATCGATGGTGCGGTTCTTGAACAAATTTTCAAGGGACAGTGCTAAAAATAGTTCAGATGAAAATGGGTATCTGGAGGAGTTGTTTTGCTCGTTCCTAAACGCTTGCGTGGATTTGCCGCAGGATGCGTTTATTAATCTACGCTCAAACAGGTTTAACATCGCATTGTTTGAGGCGGTATTTACGGCCACATGTGCGGACGCTTACGCCGACCGTCGTCTCTTGGGCGGCCGCGTTTCGCCGGCAGAATTGAGTGCGCTGATTGGCGACAGCGAATTCGGCAGAGCCTCCTTGGAGGGGACTACGAAAAAGCTCAATGTGGATGTTCGCTTAAAGCGCGCTAGCGAATTGCTCAGTAAACTCTAGTAGCTATGAACATGTCTCAGTCTGCCGTTGACCGTATCTACACGGAATTTCGAGATGCTTCCACTGTTCTGAAAGAACGAGGAGAGGTGTCCCTCAGCAATGCTATTGATGAAAGCTCAAGAAAGGCTCTGCTTCTCGCTGCGGCAAGCTATTTTGAACTCCGAATCTCGGAAGATGTTCTTTTGTTCTGTCGGGAGATCGCGGGTACGAACACTCTCGTCCCAGCTCTCATAAAAAATAAAGCAGTTTCGCGACAATACCACACATGGTTCGATTGGGATGGTAATACAGCAACAAAATTCTATAGTCTTTTTGGGCCTGACTTCAAAAGTCATATGGAAGACATAATTAAGGGAAACTCCGAGATAGGTGAGGCTGTTAAGAATTTCATAGAAGTGGGGCGTGATAGAAATCGGCTCGTTCATCAAGATTTTGCGACGTTCTCGTTAGAGAAGACCGCCGATGAGATATATCGGCAATATAGGTCAGCTTTGACATTTGTTAATATAATACCAGTTGAGTTAAGAAAGTGCTCTAATATTGTTGGCATTAATGATGGTTTATAGCGTGACGGTTGCGAGGCTCCCTCAGCGCGCGTGGCTTCGGCAGTCCAATCCTCCTCCAGCCCGGCGCTCCCCTCCACTTGCCTTTGCTGGTGCAAGCTACCATTTTTTGGTATTACAGCGGCTATCAAAGCATCGGCGCACGCTGGAGGCGATCTTCGCCCGACCCGTTCCTTCGGACCTGCGATGGACGGATATCGAAAAAGCCTGCTCGTCGCGCTCGGGGCGGAGCGTTCGGAGGGACGCGGCTCTCGCGTTCGGTTCCTGCTCGGCGGAGCGGAGGCGGTCTTCCATCGCCCGCACCCGCAACCGCAGACCGACAAGGGCGCCGTCGCGGCGGTTCGCCGTTTCCTCGAGAGCGCGGGAGCAAAGCCATGATCCTGAAGCATGACGGCTATATCGCCGAGGTGAGCTATGAAGACGGCGACGCGCTCATGAATGGCGTCGTCGTCAATGCGCGCGCCACGCTTCACTTCGCCGGCCGTGACATAGACGAGCTGCGCAGCGCCTTCGCTGAGACGATCGCCGACTATCGCGACTGGTGCAAAGCGCGCGACGTCGAGCCTGAGAAGCCCTATTCCGGCACATTGTCGCTGCGCATTCCGCCGGAGCTTCACAAGCGCATCGCCGAGCAGGCGGCGAAGGCCGGCGAGAGCATCAATCAGTTCATCGCCGAACGGCTCGCGGAAGTGGCGTGAGCAGTCGCCTGCGCGGGCAATAGCCGCCCCCCACGCCGAAACGCCTGCGGCGGCTGCCCGTAAACGCGCAGAAACGCCCGTCGCATTCGTTCTGGATCGTGAAAGCCGCTGTCGCGCGCGATTTGCTCGATCGCGCCGGCGCCGCTCTCCAGCGCGCTCTTCGCTCTGTCGAGACGCAGGCGCTCGATCGCCTTGGCGGGCGTCGCTCCGGTGGCGCGGGAGAAAGCGCGTGCGAAATTGCGTGGGCTCATCGCGGCCTGCTCGGCAAGCTCCTCCACTGTGAGGCGCTGGCGCAGACGCTCGCTCGCCCAGCGCAGCAGCGTCGCGAATTTGTCTTGCCGGCTCTCCAATTCCAGCAGCGCGGAAAATTGCGATTGCCCGCCCGGGCGCCGATGATAGACGACGAGCTGCCGCGCCACGGCGCGCGCGATATCCTCGCCGAGATCGTCGTCGATCATCGCCAGCGCGAGATCGATCCCCGCGGTGATTCCGGCGGAGGTCCAGATCGGCCCGTCGCGCACGAAGATCAAATCCGGCTCCAGCCGAACCTTGGGAAAGCGTCGCTGAAAATCGCCGCTGCGGCTCCAATGCGTCGTCGCTCTGCGGCCGTCGAGAAGCCCTGCCGCCGCCAGCACATAGGCGCCCGAGCACACGCTCGCCACACGTCGCGCGCGCGTCGATGTTCGCGCGGCGAAAGCGAGAGTCGCTCTGTCCGTGGCGGCGGCGCGCGTGCCGAGGCCTCCGGCGATCAGCAGCGTGTCGCAACGTCGCGCCGCCGCGAAGCTCGCGGCCGCTATGGCGACGCCGGAAGAGGAGCGCACGAGGCCCGGCGCGGCGGCGATGGTCCGTATCGCATAGGCGTCGGGGACGATGCGCGCGGCAATCTCGAATGCGGCGATCGGACCCGCCGCATCGAGAATCTGAAAATCCTCGAAGATCAGCAGAGCGATGATCCGTGCGCTCATGGCCCTGTCTGGAAAAGTGGGAAAACCGTCATTTGAGACAGAGCCTAGCGGCGCTACTCTGCCTTCGTCAACAAGGGGGAGGCTCGCAATGTCGGACCAAAGCTTTCGCATCGTCTTCGCGATTTTTCCGCGTCTCACCCAGCTCGATTTCACCGGGCCTTTCGAGGTGCTGTCGCGGCTGACCGGCGCGGAGGTCGTCGTCGCCTCGCGCGAGGGCGGCGGCGTCGCTTCGGACACGGGACTCGAATTCGGCTCGACGCGCATGCTCGCCGGCGTGGAGCGCTGCGATCTCCTCTGCGTTCCCGGCGGCCCCGGCGTCGAGGCGGCGTCGGTCGATCGCGAATTTCTCGAGCAGATCGCGCGGCTCGCGGAAGGCGCGCGCTATGTGACCTCGGTCTGCAACGGCTCGCTGCTGCTCGGCGCCGCGGGCCTGCTGCGTGGCAAGCGCGCGGCCTGCCATTGGGCCTGGCGCGATCTTCTGCCATTGTTCGGTGCCGTTCCCGACGGCGCGCGCGTCGTGCGTGACGGCCGTGTCGTCACCGGCGGCGGCGTGACGGCGGGCATTGATTTCGCTTTGACGCTCGCAGCCGATATCGCTGGCGAGCAGGTCGCGCGCGCAATCCAATTGTCGATCGAATATGCGCCGGCGCCGCCTTTCGACAGCGGGCGTCCAGAGACGGCGGGCGCGGCGCTGGTCGAATTCGTATCGCCGCGTTTCGCCGAGCGAAAGGCGCGTTTCGCGGCTTTGCATGGCTGAGCGCGGCGCGGCTTTTCAAGGTGCGGCTTTCTGTGCTCTATCGAGCGCTCCTGTCGCCGCAATGGATGCGCCTATGACCGCCGCCGCCACGCCTGCGCATGTCGTCATCGACGGCTTTCTCGGCGCGGCGCGCGCAGGCGAGCTGATGCAATTCGCGCTGGAGCATGAGAGCGAATTTCACCAATCGCGTTTCTATACAGCCGAGCGCGAGGCGCGCGTCGATACGTCGGTGCGCGATTCTTCGCATCTTCTCGAGCTCGGCCCGCTGCGCGCGGCTTTCTCCGCATCTGTCGACGCCATCCTCGCGCAACTGACGCATGAGCTCGATGTCGGCTTGCCAGCCGAAACGAAAAAAGAGATGGAGATGGTGCGCTACGGCGACGGCGGCTTCTTCAAGCGCCACGCCGATGCGCCGCCGCGGCCGGATGGACACGACAGCGTGCGGGCGCTCACGCTCGTCTATTATTTTCACGCGCTGCCCAAGCGTTTCGAGGGCGGCGCGCTGCGGCTCTTTTCGCCGGACGGCTTTGCGGACATAGCGCCGGTCTATGATCGTCTCGTCGCTTTTCCGTCCGCCGCATTGCATGAGGTGCGGACGACGCGCTGCGCGAGCGCCTTTGCCGATGGGAGATTTTCGATCAATTGCTGGGTGAGGCGGGCGCGCGAAGGGCAATCCCCCTCGCCATCATGCTGAGGAGGTCGCGAAGCGACCGTCTCGAAGCACGAGGGCGATCTCCAGAAGGCGGCGCTGACGGTTTTCTCGTCCTTCGAGACGGCGGCTGCGCCGCCTCCTCAGGATGAGGAAACCTCAACCCGATTCTTCTCCAGGTCCGGCGCAGCTTTCGTTTTGGTCGGCTTGGAACAGGCAGAGCGCGAGATAGGCGGACGTCCCTATTCAAAGAAGTTCATTGTATGTTCTCGTACCCCCTCGCGCTCCCCCTCGCGAATCGCTAAAATCCCCTCCATGGCCAAATCCGATGATCTCTTCGGCGGCGCTCCGCGCAAGCCCGCCGCCGCCGCTCCCGCCGCGAAAGCGCCCAAGGCGCCGGCGGAATATGACGCCGCCTCTATCGAGGTGCTCGAGGGGCTGGAGCCGGTGCGGCGGCGGCCGGGCATGTATATCGGCGGCAAGGACGAGGCCGCCATGCATCACCTCTTCGCCGAGGTGCTGGACAATGCGATGGACGAGGCCGTCGCCGGCCACGCCAGCTTCATAGAGGTCACGCTCGAGCCGGAGGGCTGGCTCACCGTCGTGGATAATGGCCGCGGTTTTCCGATCGATCGACACCCGCGGTTTCCGGACAAGACCGGGCTCGAAGTCGCGATGACCATGCTGCACGCCGGCGGCAAATTCGATTCGGGGGCCTATCAAACCTCCGGCGGCCTGCATGGTGTCGGCGTGTCCGTAGTCAACGCCCTGTCGGAGAGGGTTGAGGTCGAGGTGGCCAGAGAGCAGCAGCTCTATCGTCAGGTCTTCTCGCGCGGCCTCGTCGCCAGCAAGTTTGAAAAGCTCGGCCGCATCGCCAATCGCCGCGGCACTAAGGTGCGCTTCAAGCCGGACGCGGAAATCTTCGGCCCGGCGACGCATTGGCGGCCGGCGCGGCTGTTCCGCATGGCGCGCTCCAAGGCCTATCTCTTCGGCGGCGTCGAGATTCGCTGGCATTGCGCTCCGGCGCTGATCGAGCCGGGCTCGGATGTGCCGGCCGAGGCCGTGCTGCGTTTCCCCGGCGGGTTGCGCGATTATCTCACGCGCGAGACCGAGGGCAAGGAGCTGGTCGCCGATCAGCCCTTCGTCGGCAAGGTGCAGCGCGAGGGCGGCCATGGCTCGCTCGAATGGGCCATCGCCTGGTTCTCCAATGAGGACGGTTTTTCCCACTCCTATTGCAACACGATTCCGACGCCGGACGGCGGCACGCATGAGGCGGGCTTTCGCCTCGCTCTGCTGCGCGGCTTGAAGGATCACGCCGAGCGCATCGGCCAGGCCAAGCGCGCCGCCAATGTGACGGCCGAGGACCTCATGGGCCAGTCGGCGGCGATGATCTCCGTCTTTATTCGCGAGCCGGAATTCCAGGGCCAGAACAAGACGCGGCTGATGAATGTCGAGGCTTCGCGCCTCGTCGAAGGGACGGTGCGCGACGCTTTCGACCATTGGCTCGCCGGCGCACCGTCGCAGGCGACCAAGCTCCTCGATTTCGCGGTGGAGCGCTCCGAGGAGCGGCTTCGCCGACGCGCCGAGAAGGAGCAGGCCAGGAAATCCCCGACGCGCAAATTGCGCCTGCCGGGCAAGCTCGCCGATTGCACCAATACGTCATCGCAAGGCTCGGAGATTTTCATCGTCGAGGGCGATTCCGCTGGCGGCTCCGCCAAGGCCGCGCGCGACCGCGCCAGCCAGGCCGTGCTGCCTCTGCGCGGCAAGATTCTCAATGTCGCCTCGGCGGGGCGCGAGAAGCTCGCCGCCAATCAGCAGCTCGCTGATCTGGTGCAGGCGCTCGGCTGTGGAATCGGCTCGCATTATCGCGACGAGGATTTGCGCTACGACAAGATCATCGTGATGACCGACGCCGATGTCGACGGCGCGCATATCGCGTCGTTGCTCATCACCTTTTTCTTTCGGCAAATGCCCAAGCTCATCGACGGCGGCCATCTCTATCTCGCCGTGCCGCCGCTCTACAAGCTGACGCAAGGCGCCAAGACCGTCTATGCGCGCGACGACGCCCATCGCGACGAGCTGGTGAAGAAAGTGCTGACCGGCAAGGGCAAGATCGAGACGAGCCGCTTCAAAGGCCTCGGCGAGATGATGCCGGCTCAGCTCAAGGAAACGACGATGGACGCCAAGAAGCGCACATTGCTCAAGGTCGTGATCGCCGGCGACGAGCGCGAGGAGACCGCCGATTGCGTCGAGCGGCTGATGGGCGCCAAGCCAGAGGCGCGTTTCGCCTTCATTCAGGAGCGCGCCGCTTTCGCCACGGAATTGGATGTGTGACGCGGGAACCGCGGGCCGGGCGGCGACGTTTACCGTTTCGTGAAATGGAGCGCATTGGCGACGAGTGATTTGGAAATGATTTTCTCGCCCGCCGGAGGCCATTGGGCTATGGTCCGCGCCACTCGAAGCGGGCGACGGGCGTCGAGAGGTCGAGCTTGACAGAGATCGACGGAAGAAGCGAGGCGTCCGCGCCGCAGCGGCGGGACGATCGCGACGAAGCTCTGGCGCTCGAGCGCATGCGCATGGCGCTCGACGCGAGCCTCACCGGAATTTGGGATTGGGATCTCGTCACCGGCGAGGTGCATCTCGATGCGCGCGTGCGTGCGCTCTGGGCGCTGCCGGACGATGCGCCGGGCAGCTTCGAGATTTTCCGCAATGCGATGCATAAGGACGACAAGCACAAGGACGATAAGGCGCAGACGCGCGAGGCCGTTCAGGCCGCGCTCGATCCCGGCGAGCTCGGCGATTATGAGGCGGAATATCGCGTCATCGGCCAGACCGACGGCGTCGAGCGCTGGATCGCGGTGCGCGGCCGCACTTTCTTCGAAGGCGGACGCGCCGCGCGCATCATCGGCACGGCGCGCGACATAACCGATCGCAAGCGGCGCGAGGATCATGTCCATGTGCTGCTGCGCGAGCTGGTGCATCGCTCCAAAAATCTTCTCGCCGTGGTGCAGGCCATGGCGCGGCAGACGGCGGCGGGCGCGCCTTCGCTCGCCGATTTCCAACGCAAATTCGCCGCGCGTCTGCAGGCGCTCTCCATGGCGCATGATCTTCTCGTGTCGCAGGACTGGCGCGGCGCATCCATGGTCGAGCTGGCGCGCGCGCAATTGTCCTATTGTCTCGACGTCGGCTGCGTCGAGGAGCAGACGCGCGCCGGCGGTCCCGATCTGATGCTGAAGCCGGAGGCCGCGCAGAACATCGGCCTCGCATTGCACGAGCTTTCGGTGAATGCGCTGACGCATGGCTCGCTGGCGCAGCCGGACGGGCGCATTGAGCTGCATTGGCGCCTCGAGGACGGGCGCTTTGTGGTGGAGTGGCGCGAGTTCGGCGGTCCGGTTGTTTCCGAGGCGCCGTCCGAAGGCTTCGGCCACAAGGTCATCAAGCGCCTCGTCGCGCAGGCGCTGGGCGGCGAGGCGACGATCGGCTTTCCGCCCGACGGCTTCGAATGGACGCTCGCCGTGCCGGCGGCGCAGGCGCTGGCGCAGTGAGGGCGTGCTCCCCTTCTCCCACTTGTGGGAGAAGGTGGCCTCGCGAAGCGAGGTCGGATGAGGGCCGCTGCGGGTTTGCTGCGCTCTGAATTGTAGATAATGCTGTGGCGGCGCGAGCCCTCATCCGACCCGACTTCGTCGGGCCACCTTCTCCCCCTGCGCGGGAGAAGGGAGCGCGAACCTTTGTTGTTTCGGGGCCTCAGCGCGTGAAATAAGTCTCGATGATGCGCTTGTAGATCGCCGTCAGCCCATCGACATCCGCGACGCACGCATGCTCGTCCACCGCATGGATCGACTCGTTGAGGAGGCCGAACTCCAGCACCGGGCAATCGCGCGTGATGAAGCGCGCATCCGAGGTTCCGCCGCTGGTCGAAAGGCCCGGACGGCGGCCCGTCATCTCCTCGATCGCGCCGGCGACCAGCGTGCTGAAATCGCCCGGCGCTGTGAGGAAGGGCAGAGAATTGCAGGGCAGGAACTCCACCTCCACTTTCGCGCCCCCCGCGGCCGTCTCGATCACGCGGCGGATTTCCGCCTGCAGCGTTTCCAGCGTCCACACATTGTTGAAGCGAATGTTGAAGCGCGCGCGCGCTTCGCCGGGGATGACATTGGCCGCCTGATTGCCGATGTCGATCGACGTCACCTCGAGATTGGAGCGGTCGAAATGCTCCGTTCCTTCGTCGAAGACATGAGTCGAAAGAGCGGTGACGATGCGCGCCACGGCGGGCGTGGGATTGTCGGCGCGATGCGGATGGGCGGAATGGCCCTGCTTGCCGCGCACGGTGAGGCGTCCGTTGAGCGAGCCGCGCCGGCCGATCTTGATCGTGTCGCCGAGCTCTTTGACATTGGTCGGCTCGCCCACGATGCAATGGTCGAAGACCTCGCCATGCGCTTTCGCCCAATCGAGCATCTTCACCGTGCCATTGACGGCGGGGCCTTCCTCGTCGCCGGTGATGAGGAAGGAGATGGCGCCCTTGGGAGCGCCATGCTCCTTCACATAATCGATTGCGGCGGCGGCGAAGGCGGCGATGCCGCCCTTCATATCGGAGGCGCCGCGGCCGAAAATCTTGCCGTCGGCGATCTCGCCGGAAAAGGGATCGAAGCGCCAGCGCTCGGGATTGCCGCTCGGCACCACATCCGTATGGCCGGCGAAGACGAGATGCGGCCGGCCCTCGCCGATCTTGGCGAAGAGATTGTCGATATCCGGCGTGCCTTCCTCTTTGAAGACGAGCCGATGCGTCGTGAAGCCCGCCTCTTTCAAGCGCTGCTCGAGCACGCCGAGCGCGCCGGCGTCGGCCGGGGTGACGGAGGGGCAGCGAAGGAGATCGCGGGTGATGGAAAGGGCGGGGGAGAGAGTCATGAGCGGAAGTTAGGGAAATGCGAGGGGCTCTGCAATATGAGCGAGCAGCGAATAATCGCTCCCGACCTCTCTGGCCTGAAACGTGCTTCCTCGCGGACACGGAGACAAATGTCCGAAAGGGAACAGGAAATGTCCGAAGAGACCGGGGGCTATTTCATCGATTGGGACGGCAAGATGCGGCCCATCGGCCAGCCCGGCAAAGGGCTGCGCTGCGAGGTGGATCTGAAGGCCAAATATGTGATGGTCTTCAACAAATACGGCGGACTCGACCATGAGTCGACCTGGTACGCCGATGAGGCCGCCGTCGCCAAGGCGGGCCTCAAGGTCGTGCACGCCGATCTCGATTCGCCGATCAAGATTTCCTCGATCGACTGATTTTTCGAGCTTTCCGCGGGGGCGGGAAGGGGGCACGGGGCGCCTGTGGCTGCGGGCGCCCCGATTTTTTTGTCCGATCCGGCGATCACGCGCCCTGCGGATGCGCCAGCGGCGGATGCTCGACATGGCGGGCGTGCAGCCGGAAGGCCAGGATCAGCTCCACAATGCCGAGCGCTATGGCGTAGATGCCGACCCACCAGGTGAGCACCACCGCGCCGATGACCGGCGTCAGCAGCAGGAACAGGCCGAACACCACGGCCAGCAGGCCGCCCAGCGCCAGCCACCAGCGGCCGTGATCCTCCTTCAGATCCAGCGCGGAGCCGAAGGTCAGCGCGCCGCCGACGACCTCGCCCGCGCCGAAAACGGCCACGAAGATGAGAGCGGTGATGCCCGGCCAGAAGGCCGCGAAGGCGCCGGCGGCGATCTTCACCAATCCGGCGAGGAAGAGAAACAGCCAAGCCTCGCCCTGCCGCGCGGCGCGCACGGCGGCGACGATCGTCGCTATGCCGTCCACGGCCGCGAAGATCGCGAAGACCAGCACCAGCGACAATATGGTCACGCCGGGCTGGAACACGGCGATGAGCCCGAAGATGATCGCCGCGAGGCCGCGCAGGCCGATAGCCCACCAATTATGGGCGAGAATAGCGTTCTTCGCCTCGAGCTTGTTCAGATCGAACGGGCTGCCGCGAAACGGATCGCCGGATACGCTGCTCGTGCTCATGCTTGGCTCCTCGGAATTTTCGAATGCCGCGAGGCGACGGCTCTCCGACGGGGGAGCCGGCCCCCGCATGACATTGGTCCGTTTCGCGTTTCGTCCAGGCCTCCGCCGGGCGACGTCGCGTTGCATCGTCGCAGTGGAATTGTTTTCTCGATCTTAACCAGTTCGCCACCGTTCCTGTCTAAGCTTCCGGTGCGGCCATTTTTCGATTTACGGGTGACGAACGCCTGAAAGGTCGTTGATCTTGAAGAATAGTCTCATCAGAAAACTACATTATTTGTTCAGCGTTCCGACCGACGACGTGGAGCTGATTCGCGCGCAGTTTCGTGCATTCGCGCGGCAGATCCCGCTTCTCTATTTCATCCTGGCGACCAATGCGCTCGCTGTGATGTTCACCTTCGCGAAATTCGGTCATCCTTGGCTGTCCGTCTATGCGCCGAGCGCGCTCTGCGGCCTCTGCCTTCTGCGTGGCGTCGCCTGGTGGCGGATCGGGCGCTCGCAAGTGCCGGACGACATCGCCATCCGCCACATGCAGCGCACCAATAGACTGGCTTTCTTCATCGCCGTGGCCTTCACCGCCTGGGGCCTGTCGCTCTACACCTATGGCGAGGGCGACGCCTATGCGAAGGCGCAGATCGTCTTCTTCCTGGCCTTGACGATGATCAGCTGCAACTTCTGCCTGATGCATCTTCGGTCGGCGGCGCTCAACGTGACCTTGGTCGGCGTCGCGCCTTTCAGCCTGTTCTTCTTCTTCGCCGATGATGGGCATTTTCGCGCGGCGGCGGTCAATCTGGCGCTCGCCGCCGTCGGCATGATCGCGATATTGATGATCTATTATCGCGATTTCGCGCATCTCGTGGCCTCGCGCCGCTCGCTGCTCGAGAAGCAGGCGGAGACGCAGCGGCTCAGCGACGAGAATTCGCGTCTCGCCAATATGGACGCTCTGAGCGGCCTGCCCAATCGCCGCGCGCTGATGACCAGGCTCGACCAGTGCAGCCGCGGCGCCGGCGCGCCGCCGACCGCCGTCGTCTATATCGATCTCGACGGCTTCAAGGACGTCAACGACACTTACGGACATTCGACCGGCGATCGGCTGATCGACATAGTGGCCAAAGAGCTCCTCCGCGTTCTGCCCGAGGGCGCGATGCTGGCGCGCGTCGGCGGCGACGAGTTCGCGGCGGTGGTCTCGGCCGCGGACGCCGAGCGCGCGGCGCGCGCCTTCGCCAGCGGCGCGCTCACGGTTCTCGCGCGGCCGATCCGCATCGGAGATCGCGCGGTGCAGATCGGCGCGAGCGTCGGCGTCTGCTGCACGGAGGCGGACGGCTGCGACGCGCAGGAGCTGTTCCGCCGCGCTGATATCGCTATGTATCACGTCAAGGCCAATGGCAAATCGGGCATGAGGATATACACGCCCGATCTCGATCTCGAGCGCCAGCGCCAGCAGGACATAGAGGATCAGCTGCGCCGCGCCCTCCGCGCCGACGAGCTCGATGTGGTCTATCAGCCCATCGTCGGCGCGGCGGAAAATCGCGTCGTCGCCGTCGAGGCGCTGGTGCGCTGGCCGCGGCGGCCGGAGGGCGAGCTCACGCCCGATCAATTCGTGCCGGTCGCCGAACGCAGCGGGCTCATCAATCAGCTCGGCCTCTTCGTGCTGCGCCGGGCCTGCGAGGATTTTCTCGATGTCGAGGCGATCAAGGTCGCCGTCAATGTCTCGCCCGCCCAGTTCCGCGATCCTGATTTCGAGCGCGCGGTGATGCGGACATTGCTGGAGACCGGCTTTTCCTCCGCGCGTCTCGAGCTCGAGGTCACGGAGGGCTATCTGATCGACCATCCGCAGCGGGCGGCGGCGGTGATCGCCTTTTTGAAGACGCTGGGCGTCGCCGTGGCGCTGGATGATTTCGGCGCCGGCTACACCAGCATCGCCTATCTGCGGAAATATGGCTTCGACCGTATCAAGCTGGACAAATCGCTCGTCGATCGGGTGACGATCGAGAAATCGACCGGCGTGCTCGTCGCCGGCGCCATTCACATGGCCAATGCGCTCGACATGGCCGTGACCGCCGAGGGCGTGGAGACAGAGGAGCAGGCTTACGTGCTCGGCCTAGCCGGCTGCCAGCGCCTGCAGGGCTTTCTGTTCGGCCGGCCGATGCCGCTCGGCGCTTTTCTCGCAATGGCCGCCGACGCGTCGGCGCCGACGGCGGCCTCCGCCGCGTGACCGAACAAAGCGACAGAGAGTCACCGGCCGCGCTGATCCCAGGAGCCGCCCATCGTTTTCACGAGATGAATATAGTCGAAAAGGTCGCTGAGCATGAAATGGCGGTTCTCGATCGTCTTCATATGGGCGACTGTGTGAGGGTCGCCGGCGAGATAGCGGGAGGCGGTCGTTCGAAATTGCTCGGGCAGGCTGAGGTTGAAAGAGGAAGGCTGCGTGAGCATGCGGCAGATCTGGTCGAAAAGCAGCCGGAAGCGCTCGTCCTCCGGGTCCATGTAGACGTCCCCGAAATCCTCCTTGTAGCGGCCGAAAAGAGCGAGATAATCGTCGCTGTCGGGCTTTTGCTGCATTGGGCTCCTCCCTGCCGGCTCGAAACCCAGCTTGCATGAAAGAACGGCGCCACCGCCGCGCCATTTGAGCCCGGCCCCGCAAATCCGTTATAGAGAAGGGGCCGCGCCGCCGCGGCTTTTCCCGAGGCGTTCCTGATCGTGACCTTTGGCGCTGCTCCCTCCCTCACTTCCGCTTTCACGCCCTTCGACGCCGGCGCGGAGGTCGTCGCCGCCGCCTTTCTCGGGGAGACGCCCGTGCTGGCGCTGGCCGATGGACGGCTCGCCTTTCCGAATGGGGACGAGATTCGCCATGTCGTCGCCCATGCGGACGGCGCCATATTGGCGGCGGCCATCGACGGGCGGCGGCTGATCACCGGCGGCGACGACGGCCTCGTCGTCGCGTCCGACAACGCCGGCGGCCGCGAGATCATCGCCGATGAGAAGGGCAAATGGATCGACGCCGTCGCCGCCCGCTTCGAGGGGACGCTCGCCTGGTCCGTCGGCCGCGAGCTGCGCGCGCGCACGCCAAAGGGCGAGGTCAAGACGCTGCCGCTGCCGTCGAGCTCGCGCGGAATCGCCTTTTTTCCCAAGGGCTATCGGCTCGCCATCGCTCATTACAACGGCGTCTCGCTGTGGTTCCCCAATGCGGGCGCGCCGGAGTTTCTGGAGTGGAAGGGCTCGCATATCGACGCGACGGTCTCGCCGGACGGCAAATTCGTGCTCACCACCATGCAGGAGAACATGCTGCACGGTTGGCGCGTTTCCGACGGCAAGAATATGCGCATGGCCGGCTATCCGGCGAAGACGCGCTCGCTCTCCTGGTCGCATGACGGCAAATGGCTCGCCACTTCCGGCGCCGACGCCTGCGTCGTCTGGCCCTTCCAAACCAAGGACGGGCCGATGGGCGAGCCGCCGCGCGAATGTGGCGTGCGGCCGGAGGTGAAGGTGACGCGCGTCGCCTTCCACCCGAGCGCGCTCGCCGTGGCGATCGGCTATGAGGATGGAATGGTAATGCTCTGCCGCCTCACCGACGCCTCCGAGTTGCTGGTGCGCGCGCCGGACCGAGGCGAGCCGGCGCGCATTTCGGCTCTGAGCTGGGACGCCAAGGGAACGCGGCTCCTCGTCGGCGCCGAGAATGGCGCGGCCGGCGTGCTGACGCTGCCGAAAAAATAAGACAAAGAGCGGGAGGCGAGATGGCCGCCCAAATTCCCAAGGTTCTGTCGATCGCCGGTTCCGATCCGAGCGGCGGCGCCGGCGTGCAGGGCGATCTCAAGACATTTTCGGCGCTGCGCTGCTATGGCATGGCGGCGATCACGGCGCTGACCGCGCAGAACACGCGCGGCGTCAGCCTCGTCCATGCGGTTCCGGCTCCGGTTGTCGCCGCGCAGATCGACGCGATCTTCGCCGATATCGAAGTGGATGCGGTCAAGATCGGCATGCTGGCCGAGCCCGCCATAGCGCAGGCGGCGGCGGACTCCCTCGCTCGCGCCGGCGCGCGGCGCATCGTTCTCGATCCCGTGCTGGTCGCGACGAGCGGGGATTCCCTCTCCTCCGCCGGGCTGGTCGAGGCCGTGATCGCGCGGCTCTTTCCGCTCGCGGCTCTGGTCACGCCCAATCTGCCGGAGGCGGCCGCCCTGCTCGGCGCGCCAGAGGCCGCCACGCCGCGGGAGATGGTGGAGCAGGGAAGGGCGCTGGCGGCGCGCGGCGCCCGGGCCGTGCTGATGAAGGGCGGGCATCTTTCGGGCGAGCCGCTCGATATTCTCGTCGAGGGCGAGGATGTTCACGAGTTCCACGGGGCGCGCGTGGCGACGCGGAATCTGCACGGCACGGGCTGCGCGCTCTCCTCCGCCATAGCGGCGCATCTGGCGCATGGCGCCGAGCTGGTCCCGGCGATTCGCTCGGCCAAGGATTTTCTGACAGAGGCGCTCGGCGCTGCCGACACGCTCGCGCTCGGCGCGGGGCGCGGGCCGCCCCACCTTCTCCAGTCTTTATGGAGAGGGTAGAGTGTTTTCGAGCGAAGTGGGAACCGGTTCGCGTGAAGAAAACACGATCAAACAAAGAGATATAGAGTCGTTTCGGTTCGAACCGAAACGACTCTGACTCAGCGCAGGATTTGCGCCGATCGCCGTCCCCTACCGCGCAGCGAGGCGATGCTGGTGCGATCGAGGATCAGCGCCATGGCGTCGCGCACATCCAGCATCAGATCGCGAATCGCGCAGGCGTCCTCGTCCGGGCAGTCGTTGCAGCGCTGATAGGCGGTGCGGCTGGCGCAGGCGATGGGCGCGAGCGGCCCGTCGAGAATGCGGATGATCTGGCCGACGGTGATCTTGTCGGCCGGACGGGCGAGATTATAGCCGCCGCCCTTGCCCTTCTTGCTGTTGAGAATGCCGGCGTTGCGCAATTCCAGCAGAATCGCGTCGAGAAACTTGCGCGGGATGTTGTTCTGCGCCGCCATGTCGCCGGCGAGGCACTGGCCTTCGGCGCCGGCGAGATGGATCAGCGCCTTGAGCCCGTATTTCGCTTTGTTGGACAGCATCGGTTCGCAATCTCTCCCGTCCGCGCGCCGCAGTGAGCGCGAGCCTCGCCTCCGGCAAGTCGGCAAACCCCATGGGCTGTCTCGCGATCTGCGCCTCGAGCGAGGCGATTTCGCGATGGCGAAACGCGAGGGGAGCGCGCCGAAACCCATGACGGCGAAGCGGATAGAATAGATATATCGACTATCACGCAAGAAGGAAAACGCCAGCATCGAATCCGCCGCCGGGCGGAAAAATTCTGCCGCTGAAAGGGCTCCGTCGCCTGCGCGCGCGCATTGCGCGGCGAGCGGATCACTAATTCACTAGAATGCTATAGTGATGCGGGCGGCTCAGGCTGCGCTCTCGCGCCGGCCTGGACGCGGCCGCTCGCGTGCGGCGCGCCGACGGAGGAAATCGGCGACGCCCATAGGATTTGTCGCCCGCCATTGTGCGGCGCACAGTCCCGCTGGACGGAACGGCGTTTCATCGCTAGGACGTGCGGCTATCCCGGAGAATGTCAATGGCGCGCACGCGCATCTGTCTCGCACGGCACGGCGAAACCAATTGGAATCTCGAGAGGCGCGTTCAGGGGCAGCTGAACATCCCCCTGAATGTGAGAGGACTGGCGCAGGCCGAGGCGCTGGCGCGCGAGCTCGACTCCACCCGTTTCGACCGCATCTACAGCAGCGATCTCAAGCGCGCCGTGCAGACCGTCACGCCGCTGGCGCGCCGGCTCGGCCTACCCATTGAGACGAGCGTCGCGCTGCGCGAGAAGGACGATGGCGACTGGCACGGCATGACTTTCGACGATGTCGACCGCGCCTTTCCGAGCGAGCACGCCAAGCATCGCCAGCGTCAGGCGGATTTTCTCATTCCCGGCGGCGAGACGCTCTCCGCTTTCGCCGCGCGCGTCGGCGATGAGCTGACCGCCATAGCGGCGCGGCATCCGGGCGAGACAGTGCTCGTCGTCGCCCATGCCGGCGTGCTGGACATAGGCTATCGCCTCGCTGCCGGCCTTGGCCTTTCCGAGAAGCGTGATCCGCCTGTGCTGCACGCCGCGCCCAATTGGTTCCTCTATGAGGACGGACGCTGGACGCTCGAGCGCTGGGCGGAGGAGGGCGCGCGCGCGCGCGTCGTCATGCCCTATGACGGGCGCAAGCTCGAGCGCCGTCCGGCCGCGCGGCTGCTGCCGCTCACCGCCGAGAATCGCGTTCTGCTGTTCCGCTATTCGACGCGCCTGTCGCCGGTGTTCGTGGCGCATGGACATTCGCATTTCTGGGGCTCGATCGGCGGCGCTTTGGAGCCCGGCGAGACCTTCGACGCCGCCGCCCGCCGCGAGCTCGCGGAGGAGACCGGGCTCACCGGCGTCGAGATCGGCGATATCGTCTTCTCGCGCGAGTTTCCGATGCAGCTCGGCGAGGATTGGTTCCAGGCGGACGAGCGATTCTACGCCATTCGCACGGGCGAGTTCACGCCGGATACGCGCGGCTTCACCGAGATAGAGCGCAGCGACGTGCTCGGCTGGAAATGGTGGAGCGCGGAGGAGATCGCCTCGACGCAAGAGCTGGTGTTCCCCGAGGCGCTCGACTGGCTGCTGGGCAAGCTGCAGAGCTGATCTTCGCCGAAAGGCTCGCGGGGTCCGAGACATTTCGGACCGCGAGCCTTCAGGCGCGCATTCCTCAGTCGAAATCCGCGGCGATGAATTCCGGCAGCGCCTCCGCGCGAACGGAAAAATTCGCGAGCGCCGGATAATCGGCGGGTTCGAGGCGATCGCCGAGCACGAAGCGCGAGAAGCGCCAGGCGACGGCCGTCGTTATATCCGGCTGCAGCAGGCGCGCGCCGAAGAGAAAGCTCTCCCCGACCTCGGCGACCTCTTTTTCCAGCAGGCGATAGGCCGCCAAAAGCTGGCCTTCGACGCGCTCGACCCAGGGCTCGTGCCGCCTCTCGTCGGGCCGCTTCGACTCATAGACGAGCTGCACGGTCTTCTCATTCGCCGCCAGCGCCAGCCCGATGATTCGTTGCGCGCGCAAGAAATGCTCCGGCCGTTCCGGCGTGAGCCTCCGCTCGGCGGGGACGAGGCGTTCCAGATAATCGAGGATCAGAGTCGAATCGAGCAGCGTCACCCCTTCGTTGGTGATCAGCGTCGGCGCCTTTACGATCGGATTAATTCCGGCGAAGGCGTCGAAATCGCGAAACACCGACAATGGCTCATGCACGAAGGGCAGGCCGAATGCGTTCAGCGATACGGCGACGCGTCTGACATAGGGCGAATCCAGCATTCCGATGAGACGCATTTTCAAAATCCTTCTCGCTCGCCCCGGCCCGAGATGCGATCATCGCGACAAATGCGATAATTCCGAGACAATTGCGGTTTTTGCGCATTGGACGAAAATCAGCAATCCTTGCAACGCGCCCGGCGCGGCGCTGATTTATTCGTGAAATCCATGAAGCAGACGACACGCAATGATTATGCGCGGCGCATCGCGCGCGTCACCGAGGCGATCTTTCGCGATCCCGCGCGAGCGCGCGCGCTCGAGGAGTGGGCGGCGCTCGCCAATTTTTCGCCCTTTCATTTTCATCGCGTCTATCGCGCCATGCAGGGCGAAAGCATCGCCGACACGATTCGCCGCGCCCGCCTCACCCTCGCCGCGCGGGCGCTGGCGATGAGCGCGCGCAGCGTCACCGATATCGCATTGGAAGCGGGCTATGAGAATGCGCAGAGCTTCGCGCGCGCCTTTCGCGGCTTCGTCGCCATGAGCCCTACGCAGTTTCGCGCGACGCATCGCGCCGCCGCCGATTTCACTTTGCCTTCCCCCATCGTCGTCATGAGAAAGGACGCAGCCATGAATGTCGAGATCGTCGAGCTGGCGCCGATCCGCGCGCATCTCCTCGAGCACAAGGGGCCGGTGGCGTCGATACCGGAGACATGGGCGAGCCTGTGGCGCTGGCATATGCAGGCGGGCCTCGCCGGGCGGGCGCTCTATCCGATCGGCGTCTGCTATGGCGACCCGGAAGAAGATTGCGGCTTTCGCTATTGCGCCGGCCTGGTTTTTCCAGATGGCGTCGCGGCCTCGGGCGAGGTGACGATCGCCGAGATTCCCGGCGGGCGCTACGCCTCCTACCGTCACATCGGCCCTTATAGCGGCATCGCCGTGGCCTTTCAGAGGCTCTATGGCGAATGGCTGCCGACGAGCGGCCATGAGCCTGACGATCGGCCGGCGCTCGAGATCTATCGCAACACGCCTTATGACGCGCCGCCCGAAGGGCTGATCACCGATCTGCTCATTCCGGTGAAGTGATCAGCGCGCCATACGAAAGCGCAATATGCGGCTCTCGCCGACGTCGAAAAACTGAATGCGCTTGCCGCCGGCGCGTTCGGCGGTCGTCGGCCAGAAGGCGCACGCCGCCGCATTGTCGCGATGGAAAGAGAGCTCCCACCAGCCGGCGCGCGTGCGAAAGGCTTGGCGCGCCGCCGCGCCGCCGCAGCCGCCGCGGCGCAGATGCGGCAGCACGTAGAATTCCGCTATGGAAGCTTCGACCGGATAGCCGGAGATAGAGATGGCGTTGACGAGGGTGAAGCCGGCGGCGACGCCATCGGCTTCGATCACGTAAGGAGAGCGACGCGGCTCGCGCCAATAGGAATCGAGAAAAGGATAATTGTCGGGCTCGTCATAGCCCCAAGGGCCGAGCTCGATGAGATAGCGCCGCAGCAGAGCGGCGATCTCTCGCTTTTCCTCGAGCGGCGCGAGCCGCAGTCGCACGTCCATGATGCGCTTTCCTCTTGCGCCTCACGGCGCGGGATTGCTGTGCAGCTGATGAATCTCGTCGATGCGCGCTTCGATCTCCTGCGTGATCGTCACCTCGACCGAATCCAAATCTTCCTGCAATTGCGCCATCGTCGTCGCGCCGATGATGTTCGACGTCACGAAGGGACGCGAGGTGACGAAGGCGAGGGCGAGCTTCGCCGGCGACACGCCGATCTCTTTCGCCAGCGCGAGATAGGCGTCGATCGCCTGCGTGACGCCGGGCTTCTCATAGCGCTGGCCGCGCTCGAACAGAGTGGTGCGCGCGCCGGCGGGACGCGCGCCATTCTGGTATTTGCCGGTGAGATAGCCTTGCGCCAGAGGCGAATAGGCGAGAAGCCCCACATCTTCGCGCGTCGCGAATTCGGCGAGGCCGATCTCGAAAGTGCGATTGATGAGGTTGTAGGCGTTCTGGATCGAGACGACGCGCGGCCCATGGCCTTTCTCCGCCGCGCTCAAAAAGCGCGCGACGCCCCAGCTCGTCTCGTTCGACAAAGCGACATGGCGAATCTTGCCGGCCTTCACCAGATCGGCGAGCGCTTCCAACGTCTCCTCGACGGGAATTTCATCGAGTTTCGGCGGCGCGCGATAGATGGTCCCGCCGGCGCCGAACAGCGGCAGCGGGCGATCCGGCCAATGCAGCTGATAGAGATCGACATAATCGGTCTGCAGGCGCTTCAGCGATCCGTCGATCGCATATCCGATGTTCTTGCGATCGAGCCTGGTTCCCTTGCCCTCGGGACGCAGATAGGCGCTGTCGCTGCGGCCGGAGACTTTCGTCGCCAATATCACTTTGTCGCGGTTCTTTCGCGCCGCGAGCCAGGAGCCGATGATGCGCTCGGTCGAGCCCTGCGTCTCGGCGCGCGGCGGGATGGAGTAGATTTCCGCCGTGTCGATGAAATTGACGCCGCGATCGAGCGCATAGTCGAGCTGCGCATGTCCCTCCGCTTCGGTGTTCTGCTGGCCCCAGGTCATGGTGCCGAGCATGATCGCCGACACGCGAAGATCAGTGCGGCCCAATTTGCGATAGTCCATTGTCTTCGACCTTTCGTCTCAGGCGTTCTGCGTCGTCGCATCGCCGACGATGCGGCCGAGGCCGTTCGGAATGCGTGGGCTGGGCAGAACATAACGGTTGCGGTCGCGCACCATTGTGGCGACGCCCGCGAAGTCGAGCTTGCCGGAGCCGAGCAGCGGCAATTTGTCGACGATCATGAATTCCGCCGGAACCATCAGCTCTGACGCGCCTTTCGATTTGGCGAAGGCGAGGAACTCGGGACGTGTGGCGTCCTTTTGCTGCGTCACCAGCACGATGCGCTCGCCCTTGCGCGGATCGAGCTCGCGCGCCGCTGCCGACAGCGAATTGGGCCACAGCTCCGCGGCGAGCGTCTCCACAGCGGCGAGCGAGATCATCTCGCCGCCGATCTTGGCGAAGCGCTTGGCGCGGCCCTGAATTTTTATATAGCCCTGCGCATCGACGGTGACGATGTCGCCCGTGTCGTGCCAGCCTTGCGCCGGCGGCACGAGCACGCCGGGATTATCCGCCAAAAGATAGCCGAGCATCACATTGGGGCCGCGCACGAAGAGACGTCCGCCCTCGGCGACGCCGGGAACAGTCTCGAGGCGCAGCTCCATGCCCGGCAGCAGCCGGCCGACGCTGCCGAAGCGGTTGAACATGGGCGTGTTGAGCGCCAACGCCGGCGCCGTCTCGGTGACGCCATAGCCCTCGAGAATGCGAATGCCGAATTTCTCGAGATAGACGTCGCGCGTTCCCTGCTTCACCGGCTCGGCGCCGGCGATGACATAGCGCAGCGAGCGGAAGTCGTAAGAATGCGCGACGCGCGCATAGCCGTTGAGGAATGTGTCGGTGCCGAGCAGCACTGTGGCGTTGGCGTTGTAGACCAGCTCCGGCACGATCTTATAGTGCAGCGGCGAGGGGTAGAAATAGACCGGCACGCCGGAGACGATCGGCAGGATGAAGCCGACATTGAGGCCGAAGCAATGGAACACCGGCAGCACGCTGAACAATTTGTCGGTGCGGCCGAAGTCTATGCGCGCCGCAGCCTGGGCGGCGTTGGCGAGCAGGTTTTTGTGCGAGAGCACGACGCCCTTGGGCGCGCCTTCCGAGCCGGAGGTGAAGAGAATGGCCGCCGGATCGTCGGGGCTCCGCTTCTCCAGCGGACGCTTGTGGCGCAGCAGAGCGGAGAGCTTGTCGGCGCGCGTGATCTCGCCGCGCACATCCTCGAGATAGACGATGCGGAACTCCTTATCGAGCGCGGCGATCAGCGCGTCGAGCTTGCCCTTCTCCACAAAGGCGCGCGAGGTCAGCAGCGTCGTCGCCTGCGCGGATTTGAGACCCGAGGCGATGTTCGCCGCGCCGGCGGTGAAATTCACCATGGCCGCGACGCGCCCGGCGCCGACGACGGCGAAGATGGTCACGCCGGCGGCGTTGGAATTGGGCAGCATGACGCCGAGCGCCTCGCCCGTTTGCGAAATGCGCTGCAGCTTGCGGCCGAGCGCATGGGCGCCGATCATGATGCGCTTATAGGTGAGCGCGCCGGTGATCGGGTCCTGGATCGCGACGCGGCCGGCGCCATGCTCGCGCGCTGCGTCGACGAGCGCCTGATGCAGCGTGCGGTCGATGGGGCTGGTGCGGAAGACGAGATCGGACATGATCTCATAGAGCGCCGCGCCGGAGGCGATGCGCCGCGCCTTGCCGCGCAATGCGGGATCGACCTCGAGCCGCGTCGGCTCCAGCACGGTGAGAGTGAATTTGGGGAAGAAGCGGCGGCGCGCCTGCTCGCGGGTCAAACGCGAGAACATCGTCGCTTCCGGTCCTTCGATGCGCACTGGCACGACCCAGGCGCCGGATTTTTCCGCGATGAGTCCGGCGCCGTCATAGACCTTCATCAGGCTGCCGGTGACGGTGAGGCGCCCCTCGGGGAAGATGATCAGCGGATCGCCGTTCTTCACCGCATTGACCAGCGTGCGCGTGCCGAGCGGGCGCGTCGGATCGAGCGGAATGGCGCGCACATAGCGCAGGAAGGGCCGCACCCACCATTTCGTCGCGATCGTCGAGTCGATGGCGAAGACGGGATCGACCGGCAGCACGCAGAGAATGGCGGCGGCGTCGAGGAAGCTCACATGATTGAGCGCGATGATCGGATTCTTGCCCGCCCTGGCGAAATTGCCGAAGCCTTTCACCTCGAGCCGATAGAAGGCGCGGAAGATGATCGACAGGGCGTCACGAAAAGGGGAGACGACGACCGCTTTGTAGATCCATATCGCAGCGAGCGCCATGAGGACGCCCATGCCGAGGAAGAGATCCGGCACGGAGACGCCCTTGCTCTGCAGCAGCGCGACGGCGAAGGCGCCGCCGGCCATGAAGGCGGCGTTGAGCACATTGACCGCGGCGATGATGCGCGAGCGCTCTTGCGCCGGCGCAAAGGCCTGCAGCGCGGCGAAGCTCGGCACGATCATCAGCCCGCCGGCGATGGCGAGAGAAGCGAGATCGATGGTCACGCGCCAGGCGCCGGAGAGCTCGAAGAATTCGGCGATCTCGAGCGGCGTCGTCGCCTCCTGCGGCGTGAGCGTCGCGAGAGTCCAGCCGAGATCGAGCGAGGCGCCGGCGATGATCGCCGCGCCGATCGCCGCCGGCAGCAGCACGATGCGGCCCGCGAGCAGGAAGGAGGCGAGGCCGGAGCCCACCGCGATGGAGATGGCGAAGACCGCGAGGAACAGAGTGACGACCAGCTCCGAGCCATGCATCACATGCGTCACCAGCGGCGCCAGCAGCGACATTGCGATGACGCCGACGAGCCAGAAAATTCCCGTCACCACGCCGACGCGCCACAGCCGCTTGTCCTTCCACAATTCGCGCAGCAGCACGGCGGTGGAGCGCAGAATATTGGGGTCGATGCGCAGATCGGGCGCGGCGCGCTCGGTGGAGGGAATGAGCCGCGCGGCGCCCCAGGCGGCCACGGCCGCGGCGGTGACGCCGATGGTGGTGATGAGCGGTTCGCCGCCGCCATGCATGGCGAGGCCGCCGGCGATGGTGCCGGTGAGTATGGCGAGGAAGGTCGCGCCTTCCACCAGCGCATTGCCGGCCGGCAATTCCTCCTGGCGCAGATGATCGGGAAGAATGCCGTATTTCACCGGGCCGAACAGCGCGCCGAGCACGCCGAAGGAAAACAGCGCGGCGAAGAGCACGGGAACGGAGGAGAGCGCGAAGCCGGCGACGGCGATCAGCGCCGCGCCCATCTCGACGAATTTCAAGCGACGCGCGACCAGCGCCTTGTCGTATTTGTCGGCGATCTGTCCGCCGAGCGCCGAGAGAACGAAATAGGGCGCGATGAAAATGGCGCCGGCCAGCGTGACGAGCGACTCGCCCTCATGCCCGCCGATCTTGAACAATATGAGCAGAACGAGCGCGTTCTTGAGGAAGTTGTCGTTGAAGGCGGCGAAAAACTGGCACCAGAACAAAGGTGCGAAACGTTTGGTGAGGAGCAGATGATCGGACATGGGTGAATTCCGTCGGCGCGCGGCGAGAACATGCAGGTTTCGCCGATTCTGTTTAAGGATGGGTTGGTCGGCAGGCGTTGCGCGCCCGCACATACTACGCCGCGGGCGCGGCCCGCGGCGATGAGATTCTCGGGAGCTGGCGGCCCCCTCCCTCACCCTCCCCCGCTTGGCGGGAGAGGGAAAGCGGCACGTGACGCGAAATTTTCGATGAAGCGCCGAGTCTGCCCCCTCTCCCGCGAAGCGGGGGAGGGTCGGGGAGGGGGCGCGAGCGCGCGCACTGTCATCGAAAAGGCGGCTTGAACATTCGTGGCCTCCTGTTATGAACATCGTTCAGGCGTGACCATAGCACGATCTGAACAGCGCTCAAGAGAAAAATGAACGACGTTCAAAAAACTGAATCCGAATCCGCGGAACGCCCCGGCGCCAAGACCTCAGCGCGCCGCGCCGATCTGCGCGCGCGGCTGGTGGCGGCGGGCCGCGCGGCCATAGCCGAGGGCGGGCTGCAGAATTTGAAGGCGCGCGATCTCGCCGCCGCCGCGGGCTGCGCCGTCGGCGCGATCTACAATGTGTTCGACGATCTCGACGATCTGATCCTGCGCATCGGCGCGGATACGCTCGCGCGTCTGGAGCAGGGCCTCGCGGCGCCGCCCGGCCCGGCGCCCGAGCCGGCGGAAGAGCTGCTGCGGCTGTCGCGCTTCTATCTCTCCTTCGCCCGCGCCAATAAGGCGCTGTGGCGGGCGCTGTTCGAGCATAGGCTCGCCGGCGGCCGCGCCGCGCCGGCCTGGTATCTCGAGGATCAAGGTCGGCTTTTCGCTTTGGTCGAGGCGCCGTTGGCGCGACTGCTGCCGGAGGAGCCCGCGGCCTCGCGCGTCCTGCTCGCGCGCACCCTGTTTTCCGCCGTGCATGGCGTCGTCTCGCTGGGCCTCGAGGAGAAGCTCGCGCCAATGTCCGAGGCGGCGCTGGAGGGCGAGCTCGAGCGGCTGGTGCGCGCCTTCGCGGCTGGATCGACCGCGCGGCCCTGCGGCGAAGCGTCCCGAAAAGACTGATTTCGAGCTATGGCTTGCCTTCCAGAGCCCGACCTGAAATATCGGGTTTGGGAAGTTTAAAAGGCGCCCCGATCCATGCTGCTGTTTCTGCTCTTTTTCGTCGCAATGTGGGCGGGCGCGCAAAATGCGCTGGCCGGCGGCGGCTCCTTTCTCACTTTGCCGATGCTCATGCTCACCGGCATGGACGCCCGCGCCGCCAATGTCACATCCTGCGTCGCGCTGTTTCCCGCGCAGGTCGCCACCGGCTGGACGGGCCGCGATCTCTCGCGCGGCGCGGCGGGCCTCGGCCTGCGCACGCTGTTCATCATCAGCATCGTCGGCGGGGCGGTCGGCGCGGTGATCTTGCTGCTGACGCCGCCCGCCTTCTTCGCCAAGCTTGTGCCCTGGCTGGTTCTGTTCGCGACCGTGGTGTTCGCTTATGGCAGCTTTCTGCGCAAGCCCGGCGAGGCCAATGCGCATCTTTCGACGCGCGGCGCCGGCGTGGCGCAATTCCTCATCTCCGTCTATGGCGGCTATTTCGGCGGCGGCATCGGCTTTCTGATGGTCGCGGCGCTGACCATGGCGGGGCAGAATGTGCGCATCGCCGCCGCGACCAAAAATGTGCTCGCCGCGGTGATGAACGCCTCGGCCGTGGCGATATTTCTGTTCTCGCCGGATCTGCACCTTCTCCAGGCGCTCGTCACCTCGCTCGGCGCCACGATCGGCGGCGTGGCCGGCGCGCGCATGTTGCATCACATTCCAGACAAATGGCTGCGCATCATCGTGGTCGTCATTGGCGCGCTCTTGACCTTCGGCCTGTTCCAGCGCGCGCCGTGAGGCGTTTCTCCTCGCGCCGTCGTGACGGGAAGGCACGGCTGGTCGGCGGCAGCCGCCTCCTTATCTAACCACATCGGCGAAGCGCCGGCGCATAGGCCGCGGCGCGAAAAAGTCGATGGAGGCCGAACTGTCCGACAATCGCAATAGAAGCGCCGCTGTGGCGGCCGCGACCCCGACCGCCGGCGAGGATTACGACAAGCTCGGGCGCGACGCGCTCGTCTCGCTACTGCGCAGCGTCATCGAGCAGCGCGACGACGTGCTCTCCAAATATGAGTCGATGGCGCTGCAGGTCGACGAATCGACCCGCGAGATCGACGACGCTCAGCTCGAGGCCAAGCGCAACGCGCAAAAGGCCGAGGGCGGCCTGCGCCAGGCGCAGGAGGCGGAAAAGCGCGCCGCCGCTTTGCAGCGCCAGCTCGACGACGAGCGCCGCGCCAAGTCGACGCTCGCGGGAGAGTTCGCGCGTTACCGCGACAAGGTGACGAGCACGCCGGTGGACGAGCCCTGGAACCAGCTCTGGCGCGCGATCTCGCAGATCGTCGCGGACGCCGTCGCCTGGGCGCGGGCCAAGATTCCGGCGGACAGCCAATTCCTGCCCTGGTTCGACAAGGGCGTCGATTTCGCCAAGGCGACGGGCCGGCTGCTCGGCGAATGGAGCGTCGCGCTCTATGATTGGGGGCGTCCGCGCGCCATCGAGGGCTATGAATGGGCCAAGCCGCGCGCGATCGATCTGTGGAAAAGGGTGAAAACCGAGATCGAGCGGCGGACCGGCCCCGCAAAATCGTGATCGGCGCCGAAAATCACCGAATTTCCAAGCGCGGACACGGCTGGAAATGCCCGCGCCAATGCGTTAGATTCGCGGCATGTACGCCCGTTGCGCCGTCGTCGCCGTCACCATTCTCGCCACGCTCGGCCTCGCCTCGGCGGCGCAGGCGGCGGCCGCGCGCGGCGCAGTTCTCGCCTGCCGCGATCAGGCGGACATAAAACGCGCCTTTCGTCCGGCCGCGGACAAGGCGGCCAAGGACGACCCCGCCTATTTCCGCGGCAAGCTCCAGGCCGGCCAATGCGTGCAGCTCATGCGCGATCAGAAGGTTGACGTCGATCAGCGCGACGGCCCGCTGTGGTGCGTGCGCCCCTCCGGCGCGCTGGATTGCTTCTGGACGATCGATCGGGCGATCGATCTCTACCCCGCGCCGCCGCCCCAGCCGGGCGAGCAGCCGTCCAAGAAAAAGGGCTGAATCGGCTTCCTGCGACGCGGCAACGCGCTTCCCTCGAGTTGGTCTGCGGCCTCTCGACTGGTAGAACTGTGCCGGTTACGTAATGATTCTCGCCCCAGGGAGCGACGGAAGCCATGATCCAGCCGACGAAATGGTGGATCGGCCTGCCCGTGCTGGCCGCTTTGTTCACGATCGTCGCGACGTCGGACGTCGAGAAGATCGAAAAAGATTTGGGCGATCGCGTCCGCGCGGCGCTCGACAAATCCCCCGGCGCGATCGAAGGCGCAAGCGTCGCCGTGGACGGGCGCGACATTCGCCTGTCCGGCGTCGTCCTCTCGCCGGCCGCCGTCGCCGAAGCCGTCCGGACCGTCGAATTGCAGGAGGGCGTGCGCTCCATCTTAGACGCCACCACGCCCCCGCCTCTCGCCAAGCCTTTCGTCTTCGCGTTGGAGCGCAAGGGCAAGACGCTCGCTCTCTCCGGCAATGCGCCCGTCCCCGGCGAGCGCGCGGCCGTTCGCGACGCGGCGGCGGGCAAGGGCCTCGAGCTTTCCGACACGTCCATCTCGGCGCTGGGCGCGCCCAAGAATTACGCTGCGCTCACATCCTATGGCGTCGCTCTGCTGGACGCCATCGGCGACGGCAGAGTGTCGGTCAGCGACGCTTCGCTTTCCGTCACCGGCGCCGCCGCCAGCTTCGAGGGCTATGATCGCGCCGAGGCGGCGCTGAAAGCCCCGCCCGAGGGCGTTGTGGTAAAGGCGGAGATCGCGCCGCCGCGCGTCTCGCCTTTCGTCTGGAGCGCCGCCAAGGCCGGCGAGATCGTCTCGCTGTTCGGCTATGCGCCGAGCGAGACGACGCGCGAGACTCTCATCGCCGAGGCGGCCAGTCTCGGCAAGGCGAGCGATCAGACGCGCGTCGCCGGCGGCGCGCCCGGCGATTTCGCCGCAGCGGCGAGCGCGGCTCTGCACGAGCTCGCGAAGCTGTCGAGCGGCAAGGCCTCCATCGCCGATGGCGTCGTCTCCATCGAAGGCTCGGGCAAGACCAATGTCGGCGCCTCTGCCGTCGAGGCGAGCCTGCGCTCGGCGCTGCCGAAGAGCTTTGGCCTCGGCAAGGTGAGCGTGGCGGCGGGCGCGGTCTCGCCTTTCGTGCTCACCGCGCGCAAGCAGGAGAGCGGGCTCTCGCTCGCCGGCTTCGCGCCGGACGCGGCGACGCGCGCGCGCATCGCCGAGCAGGCCAAGCGTGATTTCGGCGATGCGGTGGAGGTCGATCTCGCAATAGCCGATGGCGCGCCCAAGGGCTTCGCCGAGGCGGCGAGCGCGGCTCTGCGGGCGCTGGCGCGGCTCGACTCCGGCGTCGCGGCGCTCTCCGACCGCAAGCTGGCGGTGGAAGGCGCGGCCTATAACGCCAAGGCGCAATATGACATTCGCGCGCGCCTCTTCCGCGAGCTGCCGGAGGGCTATGAGCACGCCGCGCGGCTCGGCCTCGCGACGAAGGACGAGATTCCGCCGACACAGCTCTACGCCGCTCTGTCGGAGACCGCGGCCAAAGGGCTCTCCTTCGGCGCGGACAACACGATTGCGGAAACATCCTTCCCAGTCGTCGACGCTCTCGCTTTCGTGCTGCTGCGCAGCCCGGGCGCGGCCGTCGATATCGTCGGACTTTTCGCGGGCGCCGGCTCGAATGCGGAGAATGAGGCCATCGGCCTCCATCGCGCCGAGGCGGTTCGCGCTTATCTCATCGAGGCGGGCGTCGAAGCGGCGCGACTCTCCGCCTCGGGCGCTGCGGCGGTCGACGAGAGCGGCCGTCGCATCGAATTCTCGATCCGGTGATCCGGGGCTTTCGAGGGAGAACACCCATGTTCTATCTGCTCGCCGCCTCCACGCAATGGCTCGCCGCCGCGCTCGCGCTGGGGCTCGTCATCGGCTTTTGGACGACGAAAAAAGAGGCCGGCGCGATATTCGCCGGCCATGGCGTCGTGGTGGCCTCGGCCTTCGCGCTCGCCGGCGGCTTTTTGCTCGCCAATCTGCAGACCATTCCCGGCCGCAACGGCCTCCTCTTCGAATTGGGGCTGCTGCTCGCCACGGCCTATCTGATCGGCCTGCCCTTCGGCGGCGGCGTCAGGCTGCTGTTCGGGGCCGCCGCTCCCGCCGCGCCGGCGAAGCGAAAGCCGCATGCGGATGTCTCCCATGTGGCGCTTCGCGGCGCCGCGGCGACGCTGGTCGAGAATGCGCCGGGTCCTGCTCCCGTCGCCGTGGACCCGATCGCCGCAGCCGAGCCGCCCGCGCCCGAAACCGCGCTCACCGAGGCTCCGGCTCCGGTCGCCGAGCCGCGGCGTCGCGCCGGATCGCCGCGTCCCGCTGAGAACGAGCGCAAGGCGCCGGGCCAGCGGCCGGAGGGGCTGCCGGAACCGCGCGGCGGCCGCGCCGACGATCTCGCCAAGATCAAGGGCCTCGGGCCGAAGAGCGTCGAGAAGCTGCACGGGCTCGGCGTCTATCATTTCGATCAGATCGCCGGCTGGTCCTCCGAGAATGTCGCCTGGATCGGCGCGACGCTCGCGGTTCCCGGCCGTCCCGAGCGCGGCCGCTGGGTGGCGCAGGCCAAGGAGCTCGCCGCCGCCAGGAGCGCCCCGGCCGCAGAGCGGGCGCAGGCGCAATGAGAGGCGGGCATCTTCTCGGAGCGTCGCTGCTGCTCTGCGTCGTCGCTGCGGAGGCGCCGGCGCAGGACATGCTGCGCAATGTCGATCTCGCCCAACCCGCCTATTCGCAGTCTGAGTTCACGCGCGCCGACATAGAGGCGCGGCTAGCGGCGACGAAGCCGGGCGAGACGCTCGATCTCTCCATGCGCAGCCTCAACGGGCTCGATCTCTCCGGCCTCGATCTCTCCGGCGTCAATCTGCGCGCCGCGCGGCTGGTGAAGGCGCGGCTCGCCGGGGCCAAGCTCGACGGCGCCATTCTCGATCAGGCCTGGCTGCTCGAGGCCGATCTCTCCGGCGCCAGCCTGCGCGGCGCGCATGTCTTCGCGACGCAGCTGCAGCGCGCCCGCGCCGAGGGGGCGGATTTTTCCAAGAGCCGCGTGGCCGCCGATCTCTCGGGCGCCGATCTGCGCGGCGCCTCCTTCCGCGGCGCGGATATGTCCGCCGATATGAAGAACCAATCCATGGGGCTGATGCGCGCCGTTCTGCGCTCCGCCCAGCTCGACGGCGCGCATTTCGACGGCGCCGATCTCTCCCGCGCCGACATGCGCTATGCGCGGGCGCCGGGCGCGATCTTCGACAAGGCCTCGCTGAAGGATGTCGACGCCGCCGGCGCGGATTTCACCGGCGCCCGCTTCGAGGGAACCAAGGCCGAGGGCCTGTCGCTCGATTCCGTGAGGATCGACAGAGGCGTAGCCGCGACGCTGAAGGGCGCGGTCGATCTCGATCGCGCCTATCTGCAATAGCTTTGGAAACGCGCCGAGGCGAAAGACTATAGGGGCGGGGGCTGCCCGATCGCGCCGCCGCCATAGATGAACGAAGGGCGATGACAAGAGAACCCTTCCGCATCGGCGTCGATCTCGGCGGCACCAAGACCGAGGCGATCGCCATGGGTCCCACGGGCGAGACGCTGGCGCGTCGGCGCGCCCCGACGCCCGCTCATGATTACGCCGCCGTTCTGGCGACCATCGGCGGCCTCGTGCTCGACCTCGAGCGCGAGATCGGCGGGCGCGGCAGCGTCGGCGTCGGCACGCCGGGCGTGATCTCGCCGCGCACCGGCCTCGTGAAGAACTCCAACACCACAGGGCTCAACGGCAGGCCGCTCGACAAGGATCTCGAGGCGCTGCTCGAGCGCCCGGTGCGGCTCGAGAATGACGCCAATTGCTTCGCCCTGTCGGAGGCAGTCGACGGCGCCGGGGCGGGGGCGCGCAGTGTTTTCGGCGTGATATTGGGGACCGGCGTCGGCGGCGGCATCGTCGTCGATGGCGAGGTTCTGCAGGGCGTCAACAAGGTGGCGGGCGAATGGGGCCATACGCCGCTGCCCTGGATGACGCCGGACGAATTTCCCGGGCGCCTCTGCTATTGCGGCCATTACGGCTGTGTGGAGACCTTTCTCTCCGGCCCGGCGCTCGCCTTCGATTATGGCCAGCGCAGCGGCGCGCAGGCGAATGGCGAGGAGATCGCCGCGCGCGCCGCAGCGGGCGAGGCGGCGGCGCGCCATGCGCTAGAAGTCTATCGCGACCGCCTGTCGCGCGCGCTGGCGGGCATCGTCAATCTGCTCGATCCGGATGTCATCGTGCTCGGCGGCGGCGTATCCAATATCGATTTCATCTATGAGGGTCTGCGCGATCTGGTCGAGAAGCAGGCGTTCTCGGACGCCATCGACACGCGCATATTGCGCAATGTCCATGGCGACTCGGGCGGCGTGCGCGGCGCGGCTTGGCTGTGGGGCGGGCCGGATCGCGGGAGCTGATGCGCTTTTCCTGATAGGATGAGCGGCGTTCCGTTTCTCGGGGGCTGTTCATGTCCAATTTGCGAACGATCGAATTGAAGGCATTCGTTCCTGCGAAGGATTATGAGCTCTCCAAGCGCTTCTATCAGGATTTGGGCTTCACGCTCGCCTCCGACGGCGACGGCGTCGCCTATTTCCATCACGAGACTGTGAGCTTCCTGCTGCAGAATTTCTACGTGAAGGAATTCGCCGAGAATTTGATGCTGCATCTGCTCGTCGAGGATGTCGACGCGTGGCGGGCGAAAGTCGAGGAGGTGGGAATCGCCGCGCGCTATGGCGTCGCGGTTTCAGAGGTGCGGCTCCAACCTTGGCGTATGCGAGATTTCACGCTGCACGATCCATCGGGCGTGCTGTGGCGCATCGCGCAGAATGTGGAGTGAATGCGGCTCGCGCTTCAGCGCGTGAATTTTCATCGCGGCTAACAGGAAGCTGCCGAGAGCGAACTGCGTCATGATTGGCCAGTGGAGAATATCGACCTTCAAATTGGCGGCCTTCGTCGCGATCTTTGCTGTGAACCTCACTCCCTGCAGCGTTGGTGATCGTGAATCATCCGACATACTTGCCACTTGATTGATTACTCGGAGGAGATTTGGACCAATGCAACGAGACGACTTGTCCGAAGTGAGAGAGTTCGCTGATAGGTTGCGAGACAGTCTGCCCACTTCGGTTGACGTGGCCGCGTTGGGTGTAAGATCAAAGGCTCCAATGAAGCTGCTTTGTGCACGAGAAGCCCTGATCTGGCGGACTGAGGAACTGTCGAGAAATGCTTGTGATGCTATCGAACGCAATGACTTTGCGGTGGCGGCCATCCTTTGCCGCGCAATAACCGAAAGTAGTGCGCTTGCTTGGAGGCTCATGGAAGCGCTGGACGATCGGGAGAAGCACTCGGCATCGGAATTTGACGCAATCTTGATGCGCCTGTTGATGGGTTCACGACTGTGGGAGGATTTCCCAGAGGCGTTCAATGTCTTGACGTGTATAGATCGAGTGGACAAGCAAATACCGGGCATCCGAGCTAGCTATGATAGCCTCTGCGAATTTGCGCATCCGAACTGGCGAGGGGTCTTTGGACTGTATTCGGATACCGATTACACGAAAATGGTCACGACGTTTGGTCGGGGAATGAGGGGCGCGGAACAAACGAAAAAAATGCTAATAAACAGTGTGCTGGGTTCTCTCGGGGTGTTCGAGTACGCATACAACCGCATCTCGGATATCATGCCAACGTTCATCGGGGAATTAGACGGTATATGGTCAAATGATGAGGACCAGTCCGCTTTGGAATAGCGTTTAACTTGCGACTCGATTCCTGCAACGAAACAAGGCGTCAAGAAGAACGCCTGTCCGAAGCAAGGCAATCGGGTGAAGAGCAAGCACCCTCGCCCTCATGCTGAGGAGGCTCCGCAGGAGCCGTCTCGAAGCACGAGGGCAAGCTCCAGAAGGCGGCGCATGAAGGTTTTCTCGTCCTTCGAGACGCCCGCTGCGCGGGCTCCTCAGGATGAGGAAACCTTCACCCGATCGCCCTGCTGTAAAGCGATCGCCTGGACATTGCCTCGTTTGCAGTCTGCTTCGTCGCTCCACTCCTCGCGATGGGTCCACCAATTACCCCTCCATCGCCTCCAGCTCCGCGATGAGCCCTTCGATCATCTCGAGGCCTATGCCCCAAAAGGCGGGATCGCGCGCATCCAGGCCGAAGGGCGCGAGCAACTCGTTATAGGGCTTGGCGCCGCCGGCCTCGAGCAGGCCGAAATAGCGCTCGGCGAAACCCGTCTCCGCCTTTTGATAGACGCCATAGAGCGAGTTCACGAGACAATCGCCGAAGGCGTAGGCGTAGACATAGAAGGGCGAATGCACGAAGTGCGGAATATAGGCCCAGAAGGATTCATATCCTTCGCCGAGCCGAATGGCCGGGCCGAGGCTGTCGCTCTGCACGCTCATCCACAGCTCGCAGAGCTTATCGGCGGTGAGCTCGCCATTCTTGCGCTCGGTGTGGACCTTGCGCTCGAAGGAATAGAAGGCGATCTGCCGCACCACAGTGTTGAGCATGTCCTCCACTTTGGCGGCGAGCAAAGCGCGTTTCTTCTCGACGTCGGTCGTTTGCGCCAATAGCGAGCGGAAGGTCAGCATCTCGCCGAAGACGGAGGCCGTCTCGGCGAGCGTCAGCGGCGTCGGCGCCATCAGAGCGCCTTGGCGCGAGGCCAGCACCTGATGCACGCCATGGCCGAGCTCATGGGCGAGCGTCATCACATCGCGCGTCTTGCCCTGGAAATTGACCAGCACATAAGGATGCGCGGAAGGCACGGTCGGATGCGCGAAAGCGCCCGGCGCCTTGCCGGGCCGCACCGGCGCGTCGATCCAGCTCTTATCGAAGAAGCGCGAGGCGATCTCCGCCATTTGCGGCGCGAAGCTCGAATAGGCGGTGAGAACGATGTCGCGCGCCTCGTCCCAGCTGTAATTATGCGAAGGCACGGAGGGCAGCGGCGCGTTGCGGTCCCAATAGTCCAGCGCCTCCTTGCCGAACCATTTGGCCTTGAGCTTGTAATAGCGATGCGAGAGCCGCGGATGCGCGGCTGTGACGCTCGCGACCAGCGCCTCCACCACCTCCGGCTCGACGCGGTTGGAGAGATGGCGCGAGTCGGCGACGTCTTTGAAGCCGCGCCAACGATCGCCGATCTCCTTGTCCTTGGCGAGCGTGTTGGTGACGAGCGCGAATGTGCGCAGATTGGCTTTCAGCGTCGCGCCGACGGCGAGCGCGGCTTCGCGCCGCACCTCCTCGCGCGAATCCTGCATTAGATTGAGCGCAGGCTCGATCGTCAGCTCCTTGCCGCCGATCGAAAAGCGCAGCGAGGCGATGGTCTCGTCGAAGAGACGGTTCCAGGCGGCGCGGCCGGTGACGGATTTTTCGTGGAAGAGACGCTCCAGCTCGTCGGAGAGCTCATAGGGCTTCTCCATGCGAATATCTTCGAGCCAGGGCTTCCAATGCGCGAGCGGCGCCGTCGCCGCGGCGGCGTCGAGAACAGCGTCGTCGATGCGATTGAGCTCGAGCTGGAAGAACAGCAGCTGCGTGGAGATTTCGGTGATCTTGTCCTGAATGTCGCCATAGAATTTGGCGCGGGCCGGATCGGTGGTGTCGCCGGCGTAGATCAGTCCCGCATAGGACATGATTCGGCCCAACAGGTCCTGTAGCGCCTCATAACGCCGCACGGCCTCGCCGAGCGTCTCGCTCGCCGCCGCGCCGCTCGCCAGTTCGCTCAGGCGGCCGCGAAGCTCGGCTGCGAAGGCTAAGGCTTCCTTCTCCGCCGCCGCAATGTCGGCGGCCAGCGCCGGCGAATCGGGCGCGGCATAGAGATCGGCGAGATTCCATTCGGGGAGCGCGGGGCCGGAGCCGCCGGCCTGAGCCTCGGAGGCGGCGTCGCGAAGAGGGGCTTGGACGCAGGCGTGAAGATGCGGCATGGTTCGAACCGGGAGTTGAGGATGAAGGGCGCTTCGCCGAATATCGGGCACGGAACGGAAAAAATGCAAGTCGCAGGCCGCCTGGTCGCAGGCCGCACAGGAGCTTTTCCCGTCCCCGGCCTTCGGATTCGTCCCGACGGCGAGGCTCACGTTAACGGCGCCTTTACCCTGATCTCCGAGCATGGCCGGAAGGTGGCGTCGTCCACGTCCTCTATTGCACGCTGCGGATCGTCGCGATCCGCCCGAGCCCACGCCGCGCAGGCCTAAGAGATTTCAAGAGGATCAATGACTTCTACGATTCTGATCGCCGACGACGATCCGGTCCAGCGCCGCTTGCTCGAGGCTTCGGCGCGGCGCTTCGGCTATGAGGTGGAGACTGTCGAGGGCGGCGAGCAGGCGCTGGCGCGGCTGACGCAGAATGGCGCGACGCCGGTCGATCTGCTGATTCTCGATCTCGTCATGCCCGATCTCGACGGCATGGGCGTGCTCACTCGCATGCGCGACCTCAAGATCGACGTGCCCGTCATCGTGCAGACCGCCAATGGCTCCATAGAGACGGTGATCTCGGCGATGCGCGCCGGCGCGCATGATTTCGTCGTGAAGCCGGTCGGCGCCGAGCGCTTGCAGGTCTCCATCAAGAATGCGCTGTCCGCAGACGCCCTCGCCGGCGAGCTGCGCCGCGTCAATCGCCGCAGGGACGGCGCGCTGACCTTCCGCGATCTCGTCTCGCGCAGCGAGGAGATGGCGCGCGTCATTCGCCTCGGCGAGCGCGCCGCCCATTCCAATATTCCGGTGCTCATCGAGGGCGAGTCGGGCGTCGGCAAGGAGATCGTCGCGCGCGCCATTCAGGGCGGCTCGGATCGCCGCGGCAAGGCCTTCGTCACGGTCAATTGCGGGGCGCTGCCGGCCAATCTGGTGGAATCCATCCTCTTCGGCCATGAGAAGGGCGCCTTCACCGGCGCGACCGAGAAGCATTCGGGCAAATTCCTCGAGGCCAATGGCGGCACGCTCTTCCTCGACGAGATCGGCGAATTGCCGCTCGAGACGCAGGTGAAGCTGCTGCGCGCCTTGCAGGAGGGGGAGATCGACCCCGTCGGCGCCAAGCGTCCGGTGCGCGTCGACATTCGCCTCATCTCGGCGACCAATCAAAATTTGATCGAGCAGGTGAAGCGCGGCCAGTTCCGCGAGGATCTGTTCTACCGCCTCAATGTCTTCCCCATCACCATTCCGCCGCTGCGCGCGCGCCGCGACGATATCGGCGATCTGGCGCGCCGCTTCGCCATCCGCTTCGCGGCGGAGGAGAACAAGCGCCTGCGCGGCATATCGCATGAGGCGACGACGCTGCTCGCCAGCTATGACTGGCCGGGCAATGTCCGCCAGCTCGAGAACGCCGTGTTCCGCGCCGTGGTGCTGGCCGATGGCGACGAGCTGACGGTCAACGAGTTCCCGCAGATCGCCGCCCATGTGGACGGCTTTTCCGCCCGCGTGCCGCCGGCGCCCGCGCCCGTCTCGGCCGGCCCCACGCCGGAGCGGGAGATCGTCCGCGTCGAGATTCGCGATCCAAATGTGATGGCGCTGCTCGGACCGCATGGCGACATGCGCCGTCTCGAGGAGCTGGAGGCCGAGGTCATCAAATTCGCCCTCGTCCATTATCGCGGCCAGATGTCCGAGATTGCGCGTCGTCTGGGCATAGGCCGCTCGACGCTCTACCGCAAAATGAAGGAGTACGGGCTCGGCGAGGAGATGGACGAGAATGTGGACGCCGCCTGAAGAGGCGAAGGCGCCGCGAATTTAGGCGTTTCCCGGCTTGCCCAAGGAACCGCTCGCGGCCATTCTGCGCCCAGAATGCGCCGCGCGCTCTCGGGCGCCGGCGCGCAGAACGGAGACCTTCTCAGTCATGTCCGAGCTCTATGATATCGAAGCGCGCACGATCGACGGCGAAACCGTCAAGATCGGCGACTACGCCGGCAAGGTGATCCTGATCGTCAATGTGGCGAGCAGATGCGGCTTCACGCTGCAATACAATGGCCTCGAGGCGATCTGGAACGAGAACCGCGACAAGGGGTTCGTCATTCTGGGCTTCCCTTGCAACCAGTTCAGCAATCAGGAGCCGGGAACGGACGAGGAGATCAAGACCTTCTGCTCGACCCGCTTCATCGTGACCTTCCCGCTGTTCAGCAAGATCGAGGTGAATGGCGAAAATCAGCACCCGCTCTACAAGCTGCTGAAGGAGAAGGACCCGGGTCCGGCCGAAGACGTGAAGTGGAACTTCACCAAATTCCTCATCGACCGCAAGGGCAATGTGGTGAAGCGCTTCCAGGCGACCAACACGCCGCGCCAGATGGAGCCCGACATTCACGCTCTGCTCGCCGAGGCGTGAGAGGCGGAAAGCGCCCGCCATCGGCTCCCCCCAATGGGTGAAGCCGACGGGCGGAGTGACGAAATCGCGAGTCTGCGCCATATTGGTCGAGTGGGCTCCGCCGATCCGCCGTTCAGCGGCCGGTTCGGGGAGCCCCTCGCGCGCCGCGATCGAGGCGATATGTCGAGAGGTCGCCTCGGCCATGAGCCCTGTCCGCGAGAATCGCGTCCATGATTTCGAAGCGCGTCGCCTGAACGGCGAAAGCGCGAGCCTCGCCGATTGGGCCGGCCAGGCGCTGCTGATCGTCAACGTCGCGAGCAAATGCGGCTTCACCCCGCAATATCAGGGGCTCGAGGCGCTGTGGCGCGCCTATCGCGACCGCGGCTTCGCCGTGCTCGGCTTTCCCTGCAACCAATTCGGCCATCAGGAGCTCGGTGACGAAGCCGCCATCGGCGCCTTTTGCTCGGCGAGCTATGACGTCACCTTTCCGCTCTTCGCCAAGATCGACGTGAATGGCGAGAAGGCGCATCCGCTCTATCGTTTCTTGAAGGCGCAGGCGCCCGGAATTTTCGGCACGCAGGCGATCAAATGGAATTTCACCAAATTTCTCGTCGATCGACAGGGCTGCGTCGTGAAGCGCTATGCGCCGACCGACAGGCCGCAGGCGATCGCGGCGGATATAGAGACGCTTCTGGCGGAGGCTGCATGACCATCGCGATCGATATTGCGCGCCGCGAAAATGGCGCTCCCAAGACCCTCACCTTCGATGTCGTGGTGCGCGATGCGGCGAGCAAGTCGCGCCATCGCGTGACCATGTCGCATGTGCTCGCCGAGCGATTGGGCGGCGGCGTCTCCAGCGCCGAGCAATGTCTCGACGCCGCCTTTCGCTTTCTGCTCGAGCGCGAGCCCAAGGAGCAGATCCTCGGGCAATTCGATGTGAGCGTGATTTCGCTGTATTTTCCGGAATTCGAGCGCGAGCTGCCGAAATATCTGGTGTGAGCGGTCGCGTCTCACCGTCCTGGAGCGTGGATCGTCTCGCCCGGCTTCAGCCGCCGCGGATCGAGCCCCGGATTGGCGGCGAGAATCTCCTTCCAGCGCGCGCCGTCGCCATAGAGCTTCACGGCGACGCCGCGCAGAGTGTCGCCGGCGGCGATGCGATAGACGTCGTCATGCGCCCGATAGACGTCATGCGCCATTGAGCGCGCGCTCGGCCTCTCATCCGCAGGCTTTTGTAGCGGCGTTGTCGTCGCGGCGATGGCCGGGGCGGGCGCGTCCTGCACGTCGAACTCGCCGCGCAGCATGCCCATCCAGCAGCTCCAGTGAATGACGCCGGCCTCGCGCGGCGTGAACTCGATCGTCTGCGCGCCGGGCTTCACGTCGAATTCGAGGGCGAGGCTCGGAACGACGATGCGCTTATTGCAATTGGTGATCTCCTTGCCGTCGATCACCCAATGCACGGGGACGCCCTTGGTGAGCATGAAGCGATTGGGCGAGAAGCCCGCGGCGACGACATCCATCTCGATCGTCTGATAGGCGGCGCGCGGCTGCGGCGCCGAAGCTTGCGGCCCCACAGCGGGCGCGGTTGTGGGCGCAGGGGAGGGTGAAAGGATCGGACGTTCCTCCGCGCCGCGCAATGTTCCGATCATGGATTGCAAATCATAGCCCCAGCCGGTGAGGATCATGCCACGATTGATCATCACCGCGCCGAGCGCCACGACGATCGCGCCGGAGGCCATCAGCAGGCGATGCGTCAGCGAGGCGGAGACCAGCGTCGACAGCGCGCCGAAGCTCAGCATGACGGGCAGCGTGCCGAGCCCGAAGGCGAGCAGCATTTTCGCGCCCTCGAGCGCGCTGCCGGTTCCCGCCGCCATCACATACATCGCCTGCAGAGGCCCGCAGGCGATCATCAGCCCGTTGAAGAGGCCGATGACGAAGGGCCGATGCGAGCCCGACGCGCGCCGATCGACATAGCGCTGAAGGGGCGCGGGCAGGGCGAAGCGAAAGCGCCGCAGCGGCTCGAACAGGCCGAGCATGTTGAGGCCGAAGACGATCAGAAACGCGCCGGCCATGACGCCGGCGACGCCGCGCAGCATGGGCGTGAAGGCGATAAAGGCGCCGACGAGGCCGAACAAGGCGCCGATCGCCGTGTAGGAGATCGTCTTGCCCGCGCCATAGAGCAGATGCGAGCGATAGGACGGACGCCCGCGCCGCGCGTCATCGGCCGTATAGCTCAGCACGAAGCCGCCGCACATTCCGATGCAATGAAAGCCGGTGAGCAGGCCGAGCAGGAAAATAAGCTCGAGGCTCATATGGCGGCCGATATCGGGCGCGCCGGCCTCGCCGATCCAATGCGTGTCGATGAAGATCAGCAGAGCGACGCCCGCGAGGCCGAGGAGGACGCCGAGAATCTTGGCGAGGCGGCCGCCGCCGGGCTCCTCCGTCGAGACGGCGCGATAGCCCTGGCGCTCGACCGTGGCGCGGATCGCCTCAGGCGTGACGGCGGCGGGGTCATAGGCCACGCTCACGCGCTCGGTCGGATAATCGGCTTTCACGCTCATAATGCCGGGGAGCTCGACGACGGCGCGCTCTATGGCGCGCTCGCAGCCGTGGCAATGCATCCCGCGCGCGCGGAAGCCGAGCGTCGCAGAGCCGACGCTCGTGAGCCGGTCGTCCATTCGCCGCTCTCCTTTACAGATCATATCTGTTCGAGCGCAGGCTCGGGAAAAGGCGTCCGCGACGCCGCGGCGCTGCGACCTTTTGTCTCGGCCGCGCGGCGGAGCGCGGCTACGGCGAAGATGACGCTCGGATCAGCGGCCCGGCTCATGATTTCTCGCCATGGCTCATGACTGCATTTAATTTGGCGACTTGGGAATGCTGTCGTAAGGTCATAAAAGCGACACGCGCCGTCGACGCGGGAAATGTGTCTCCCGCGGCCGGCTGACGGTCCGTCGGAGGTCGTCGATGAAAGTGAATTACAAGCCCTTCATGATATTCGCGATAGTCGCGCTGCTCGCTGTCGCTTTGGCCATGCTGTTCGATCAGCGCAACCAGCGCACGGCCGGACGCGACATCAACTTCAGCGAATTGCTGGCGCAGATCGATCTCGGCCGCGTCCATGACGTGACCATCGCCGGCAGCGAGATCAGCGGGCATTTCGCGGATAATCGCTCCTTCACCACTTACGCGCCCAATGATCCGTCGCTGGTGCAGCGGCTGACCGCGAAGAATGTCGCCATCAGCGCGCGTCCAGCGAGCGACGGCGGCAGCTGGTGGATGACCTTGTTCTTGAATGCGCTGCCGCTCATCGCCTTCCTCGGCGTGTGGATTTTTCTCGCCCGCCAGATGCAGGGCGGCGCCGGCGGCCGCGCGCTCGGCTTCGGCAAGTCCAAGGCGAAGCTGCTGACGGAAACGCAAGGCCGCGTCACCTTCGAGGATGTCGCCGGCGTCGACGAGGCCAAGGAAGACCTTCAGGAGATCGTCGAGTTTCTGCGCGATCCGCAGAAATTCCAGCGCCTCGGCGGACGCATTCCGCGCGGCGTGCTGCTCGTCGGACCACCCGGCACGGGTAAGACGCTGCTCGCCCGCGCCATCGCCGGCGAGGCGAATGTGCCCTTCTTCACCATCTCGGGCTCGGACTTCGTCGAAATGTTCGTCGGCGTCGGCGCTTCCCGCGTGCGCGACATGTTCGAGCAGGCGAAGAAGAACGCGCCCTGCATCATCTTCGTCGATGAGATCGACGCTGTGGGTCGTCACCGCGGCGCCGGTCTCGGCGGCGGCAATGACGAGCGCGAGCAGACGCTCAATCAGCTGCTCGTCGAGATGGACGGCTTCGAGGCCAATGAGGGCATCATCCTCATCGCCGCGACCAACCGCCCCGACGTGCTCGATCCGGCGCTGATGCGTCCGGGCCGCTT
>NZ_LUUM01000273.1:0-20000 GCF_001644125.1 Methylosinus sp. R-45379 | reverse complement strand
CAGCGCCGCCGTCGATGAATGCCTTATAGAGCGACCCCCTCATGACTGTCAACGGCTCCTTTCAAAATTTTTCACGAAACCGTCGTGAAAATTATATCCATTTGAAAAATAACGGATAATATTTCCTCCGGCGGGCGTGTCGTTCCGGGGATGACGGTTTTTCTACGAGCGCGGCGCCTCGGAAAGCCAGCGTCGGCTCTGCTGCGCCGGCAAAGCGATAGATAAAACCCGAGCGCCGCGGCGCTTACCTCGGCTTAATGCGCGGAAGGCTAAGCTCGCGCCAAAGCCTTTTGACGGGAGCCCCCATGGCTGGTTTCGCGCCCAATGTCGTCATCTGCATCGACCACGCCTCCGTCACCGGCGGCCAGGCCAAAGTGGCGATCGAGAGCGCATTGGGTCTCGCCGCCCATGGCGCTCGGCCGATCGTCTTCGCCTCGGCTGCGCCGGTGGACGAGCGGCTCACCGCGGCCGGGATAGAGGTCGTCTGCCTCGGCCAGCATGATCTTCTCGGCAATCCGTCGCGGATCGCCGCCGCCTTTCAGGGCACATGGAACCTGCGCGCCGCCAAAGCGCTGGGCGATTTGCTCGCCCGCCTGCCGCGCGACAATACGATCGTCCATGTGCATGGCTGGGCCAAGGCGCTGTCGCCGGCCATCGCCGCGCCGATCCGCGCCTCCGGCCTGCCGCGCGTCTACACGCTGCACGAATATTTTTTGTTCTGCCCCAATGGCGGCTTCTACAATTACCAGAAGCACGAGCTCTGCCGTCTGGAGCCGCTCTCCGCCGCCTGCTGGGCGACGGCCTGCGATGCTGTGAATTATCCGCGCAAGATCTGGCGCAGCGCCCGCCTCGCCTATGCGCGCGGCCCCGCCAAATTCGCCGAGCTCTTCGCCGATTACATCTGCATCTCGAATTATCAGGAGGAGATCATCGGCCGCTATCTGCCCCAAGGCGTGCGGCTGCATCGCGTGTCCAATCCGGTGGACGCCCAGGACCTCGGCCGCAAGAGCGACCCGGCCTCGGGGGATTTCATCTTCGTCGGGCGCCTGTCGCCGGAAAAGGGCGCCTTTCTCTTCGCCGAGGCGGCGGCGCGCGCGGGGGTCGATCCGGTCTTCATCGGCGATGGGCCGATCGCCAATGAGCTACGCGCGCGCTATCCGCAGGCGCGCTTCCTCGGCTGGCTGCCGCCGAGCGAGGCGCGAGCGCATATGCGCGCCGCGCGGGCGCTGGTCTTCCCCTCGCTGTGGTACGAGGGCCAGCCCCTCACCGTCATGGAGGCGAAGGCGATGGGAACGCCTGTCATCGTCTCCGACGTTTGCGCTGGACGAGAGGAAGTGACGGATGGCGAGACCGGCCTGTGGTTTACGAGCGCCAATGTCGAATCGCTCGCTGGCGCGCTGACGCGGATGAAGGATGACGCACTGGTCGCGCATCTGTCGGCGGGCGCGCACGCCGCCTATTGGCGCGATCCGCCGACGTTGGATCGGCATATCGAGCGCATTCTCGCGGTCTATCGCGAGATCGCCGAGCGCCACAAGACCGCGGCGTGAGGCGTAGCTCTTCCTGATTTCGTCATTTGTGACGATGATATTCGTCGCGAAGACGTGTGTGCGCGGACTTCCTTCTCTTTCGAGCGCCATTCGTCTCGACGGAACTCCCGGCGCCGGCAAAATGAACGCAGCGTTCCTGCGTCCTGCGACTGCCGACGCATGAAAATTCTCGATATGCGCTACATGATAGAATGAATTGACGAATAGTATTGCATATATGAAATAGCAGTTCTTAATATATACGATGCTTGCGGATTTAATTCTATAGACATCGCCATCGATATTGAAATGAATGGCAATTTGTCCTTGCAGAAGCTCGAATATAACGCTTAAGCTGCGAATAATTCAGCCAGAAGGCCGTCGATCGACATCGGCCGGCGCGAGTGTTCGCGTGTTCGCGGCAACACCAATTCGTTCTTTTCCGAGGAGAATAGCCATGACTTTCCTTCGCGCCGACCTCCGCCCCGCTCGCGCCGCCTCTCCTTCGTTGCATCGGATGACGAAACGCCTCGGCGCGAGCGTGCTGGCGCTGGCGGCGGCGATCATGTCCCCGGCGGCGCGCGCCCTCGATGGCGGCGAGCAGAAGCCGCGCGAGGCGGCGATCGAGGACGTCATCGTGACCGGCACGCGCGACTATGGCGTCAAGGCGCGCGAGAGCACGGCGCCGATCACTGTTGTGAGCGGCGAGCGGCTGAAGGCGACGGGACGCACAAATCTCGTCGACGCGCTGCAGCGGCTGGATCCCTCCTATTCGATCTATGGCGTCGGCGGCGACATCAACAATCTGGTGCGCTCGCCGCGGCTGCGCGGCCTGACCGCCAGCCATGTGCTCGTGCTCGTCAACGGCAAGCGGCGGCACGGGACCGCCAATCTGTCCTCGACCGGCTTCACCAAGGGCGCGGCCGGCGCCGATCTCGATCTCATTCCCGTGGCGCTCGTCGATCATGTCGAGATTCTGGAGGACGGCGCCGCCGCCCAATATGGCTCCGACGCCATCGCCGGCGTGATCAACGTCATATTGAAAGCCGATTCCGAGGGCGGCGGACTCTCCGCGCTCGTCGGCTCCTATGGGCAGAGCTACAATCCCAACACGCATGGCAATGGGCTGACGCGCAATCTCCAGGCGGACAAGAGCTTCGCGCTCGGCGATCAGGGCTTTCTGACGCTCGGCGCCGACATCACCTCGCATCTGCACAGCAATCAGACCGGCCCGGACCGCACGCAGGACGGAACCGGTCTGCGCGTCGGCCCCGGCACGCCCTATCCTTGGGTCGATCCCAACGTCTCGGCGATCATAGGCGATCCCGCCTATATCACCGGCTCGGCCGGCCTCAACGCCGGATATGAGCTGGACAATGGCGTCCAGCTCTATCTCTTCGGCACGGGCGCGGGCCGGCGCGGCGAATCCTTCCAGAACTATCGCGCGCCCAATCTCAACGGCGCGGCGGGGAACAAGATCATCGACCCTTCGGGCTTCGTTCCCGCCGAGACGATCCACGAGGAGGACTGGTCACTGAGCGGCGGCGCCAAGGGCAAGGTCTTCGACGATGTGCGATGGGATCTCAGCCTGACCTACGGCTCCGACAAGATCGACGTCGGGCTGAATCGATCCGCCAATGTCGCGCTGTTCAACGACACGCTCACAGCCTTCGGCGCCGGCTGGACGCCGCGGCAATTCTACATCGGCCAATATTTCCGCACGCTGCGCACCATCGATCTCGATCTCGGCAAGGAGTTCGCGCCGAGCTTCCTGCCCGCGCCCGTCAATGTCTCCGTCGGCGCAGAGAATCGCCACGAGACCTATGCGGTCCGCCAGGGCGACTTCTTCTCCTATTATTCCTCCGGCCCTGCGGCCTGGGTCGGCATCCGGCCGACCGATGCGAGCGACCACAGCCGCGAATCCTTCGCCGGCTATGCGGACATCAGCAGCAAGCCGCTGCCCGATTGGAAGATCGACATCGCCGGCCGCTACGAGACGTTCAGCGACTTCGGCGACACGATCAACGGCAAGCTCTCGACGCGCTACGACATTTCCCCCGCGATCGCGCTGCGCGGCACCGTCAGCACCGGCTTTCGCGCTCCCACGCTCGCAGAGCAGTTCTTCTCGCAGACGACCGTCTCGCCGACCACCGCCAATATCGTCCTGCCGCCCAACTCTTCCGCGGCGAGCGTCGCCGGCGCACAGCCGCTCAAGCCGGAAAAATCGACGAATATCAGCCTCGGCGTGGTGACCGAGCCGCTGCGCGATCTGCATGTCTCGGTCGACGCCTATCAGATCGACCTGCGCGATCGCATCGTCGCGACCGGCAGCCTCACCGGCCCTTCCGCGCTCGCCGCCATCGCCGCGAGCGGCAATACGTTGCAGGCGGGCGCGACAGGCACGGTCAGCTTCTTCGTCAATGGCGCCTTCACGCGCACGCGCGGCGTCGATGTGAAGGCCGATTACGCTTACGACCTCGGCCCCTATGGCGCGCTGCGCTTCGACGCCGCGGCGAGCTTCCTCGAGACGACGATCCTGTCCGTCTCGCAGTCGCCGGCGGCGTTCAACGGCGCGCCGCTGCTCAACGCCGCGGCGCGATCGAACATCACCGATCTCACGCCACGAACCAAGGTCATATTCGGCGGGTCCTACAGCTATGACGCCTGGACGTTCTCGCTGCACTTCACGCAATATGGAAATGTGAGCTCGGTCGTCGCCTCGCCGCTCACCGGCAGCGCGCCCTTCTACACCAATGTCATCACGCCGAAATTCATCACGGACGGCGAGATCGCCTATGATTTCGGCTCGGGCCTGAGTGCAGCGATCGGCGGCAACAATCTCTTCGGCGTGCGGCCCGATCAGACCCTGCCCTGGACGCGCAGTCTCGGCGCCGCGATCTTCCCGACCTTCTCGCCCTTCGGCGTCAATGGCGGCTACTACTACGTGCGCGCGTCGCTGAAGTTCTGACGCTCAGCTCGCGAGCCGCGTCGCATCCTCTTGCGCCGCGGCCTCTTCCTTCTCGGCGCGGCGCGGCAGGCGCGCGAGCATGCCGAGCAGAGCGCGGTCGCCGAGCACGACCAGCCGCTCGCCGCGGTTGAGCCATTCGACCGCATCCTCGAGCGCTTCCGCATCGGCGAGCTTGGCCTCCGCCAAAGCGCGATCGGCGGAAACCATTCCGCGCTTGCGCGGCGGGCGCGCCGGCAGCCAGGCCTCGTGCAGCGTGCGCAAATCGGGATCGCCATGGATGGCGACGAGGCAATTCTCCTCGTCCTGTCCGGCGCGCGCCAGCAGACGATGCAGCGCGCGGCCCTTACGCGCGATCTTGGGCGTCGTCGTCTCCTCCGGCGTCACCAGCACGCCGGCGCGGCGGAACACGAGGCCGAGCCAGCGCTGGCCGGTGATATAGGAGATGCCGATCGCCAAAATGAGGCCGGCGATGGTCGGCGACATCCAGGCGACGAGCGAGGGCGAGATCATCAGGCCGGCGATCAAGGTCAGCGCGCCGAGCGCCACATGCCATTGATGGCGGCGCACGATAGCGTTGAAAGGAACCGAGCCGTCGTCGCGCCGCTGCGGGTCCCAGCCGGTGTCGAAGCCGAACAGAATGTGGAAGACATGGCCCGTCTGGATCAGCATCATGATGGGCGCGAGCAGCGCCGACATCAGCACCTCGAACAGAGTCGAGACGAGCAGCATGATAATGCCGCCGGAGCCGCGCCGCGTCTCGCGATCGATCATCGCGAGAATGAGGCCGAAGAATTTCGGCGCCAGCAATATCGCCATTGTGAGCGCGAACAGCGCTAGCGAACGTTCCGCGTCGAAGCGCGGCCACACCGGGAAGAGCGTGAATTTGGCGGTGAAATATTCCGGCCGGAAATAGCTCGCCTGAAAGACGAGCGCGATGCCGACCAGCAGCTGGCAGAGCCATAGCGGCGAGGTGAGATAGCCGAAGATTCCGGTGAGGAAATGCTGCCGCGTCGCCCAGTGGAATCCGCGCGCCCCGAGAATGCGCGAATGCTGCAGATTGCCCTGGCACCAGCGGCGGTCGCGGATCGAGAGATCGATCAGCGAGGGCGGGCTCTCCTCGAAGGAGCCGCCGAGCGTCGGCATCATGTAGACGGCGTAGCCGGCGCGGCGGATCAGCGCCGCCTCGACGAAATCATGGCTGAGAATATGTCCGCCGAAGGGCGGACGCCCCTTGAGATCGGGCAGGCCGCAATGATGCGAGAAAGCCTGCGTGCGGATGATCGCGTTATGACCCCAATAATTGCCGTCGCGCCCCATCCATTGCGCGAGGCCGGCGGCGATGACGGGACCATAGATGCGCGCCGCGAATTGCTGCACGCGCGCGAATAGAGTGTTGCGATTGATGATGAGCGGCAGCGTCTGGATGATGCCGGCGTCGGGGTCGGCCTCCATCGCCGCAGCGAGACGCACGATGGCGTCGCCGGCCATCAGGCTGTCGGCGTCGAGCACCACCATATGCTCATAGGCGCCGCCCCAGCGCGTGACGAAATCGGCGATATTGCCGGCCTTGCGGCTCGTGTTCTTCTCGCGGCGGCGATAATAGACACGCGCCTGCGGCCCCAGCCTGCGGCGCATGGCGGCGAAGGCGCGCTCCTCGGCGATCCAAATATCGGGATTCGTGGTGTCGGAGAGGAAGAACCAGTCGAAATGCCCGCCGAGGCCGGTCGCCTCCACATCCTGCAATATGGCCTGCAGCGCGCCGAAGACGCGGCTCGGCGCCTCATTGTAGATGGGCATGACGACGGCGGTGCGCGCTGTGAGCGTTTCCGGCGGCGGCGGCGGCCTCCGCGCGAACAGCAGCGCGACGAAGCCGACGACGGCGCTGGCGAAGGAGAGCGCGATCCAGGAGAAATTCAGCACGAAGAGCGCGAGCAGCGCCCATTTCAGCGTCGTGACGCCGCCGACGTCGATGACGCGGTACATCTCGTAGCCGCCATAGGCGGTGAGCGCGAGGCCGCCGCCGAAGGTGACGAAACGCGAGATCCAGGGCGTGCGCCAGAACTTCGGCGCCAGGCGGCGGCGACGCTCCTTCGCCTTGAAGCGCCAGAAGGATTGCGTCGGCATCTCGAGCCGGCGCTCCGCCGGCATGGGCGGCGCGGCGGCGGGATCGACGGGCGGCGTCGGCGGGGCGGCGACGTCCGGCGGAACGGGTTCGACGAGGGAGAGAGCTACACCGTCCATCTATAGAGCCAGGTTTCGCTGATCGGCTCGTCGCCCGATTGGAGGACGAGGCGCAGCTCGCAAAAGGTCTCGCCGGCGGGATCGACGTCGAAGACGACGCGGCATGTCTTCGCCTTCGGATTGGGATAGATGCGAATGTTCGTCGCCGATCCGGGCGATGTCGTCAAGGCGGGCCGCAAATTGGCGACACGTTGCGGATCGCCCAGATTGTCGCCTGCAAACTGGACGATAAAGCGGCGCAGTTTCGGCGACGGCGCGCGGCCGCCGAAAGCCGCGACGGCGACCGCGAAAGGCGGGCGCGCGGGCGGGCTCCAGCACCAGAATTGCCGATAGGCGAAAGTCGCTTCCTTGCCCGCGGCGAGCGGCTGCTTGGGCCGCCAATAGGCCACGATATTGGCGTTCACCTCCGATTCGGAGGGGATCTCGACGAGCTGCACCGAGCCCTCGCCCCAATCGCCGATCGGCTCCACCCACAGCGAGGGACGCAGCTCCCAATGCTGTATGTCGTCCTGATAGGTCTCTATGTCACGGTCGCGCGTCAAAAATCCGAAGCCCTTCGGATTGGAGTCGACAAAGGCCGAGATTTGCAGCGTCTCGCGGTTGGAGACCGGGCGCCAGAGCCATTCGTCCTTGCCGGTGAGCATTTGCAGCCCATTGGTCTCGGCGACGAAGGGGCGCGGATCATCGGAACGGCGATGGTCGAGCGGGGTGAACAGCGAGGCCGCCGCCGCGCCGCCGAGCCCCAGATGATCGATGGCGACGCGCGGAAACAGCGTGAATTCCGCGTCGATGATCGTCGCCTCGCCCGGCCGCAGCGTGAACAGATAGGCGCCCGTGACGCTCTGCGAATCGAGCAGAGCGTGAATGACGAGGGCGTTGCCGGCGAGCGTCGGCTTCTCGATCCAGAAGCTGCGGAAGACGGGAAACTCCTCGCCGCGGGGATCGGCGGTGCGGATGGAGAGGGCCCGGGCGGTGACGCCCAAAGTCTGGCCGCGGGCGAGCGCGCGATAGAAGCTCGCGCCCTGGAAGAGAGCCAGCTCCGTGTCCGGCGCCCCGGCGCTCTGAGGGGCGAGGATGCGAAAGCCGGAGAAACCGATGTCCGGCAGCTTGTCGCCGACTTTCAGGCCGCCATAGTCGAATTTGGCCTGGTCATAGACGACGCGCTTGGCGACCCTGTCCTCGACGACATAGAGCTCGACCGGCGCGCCGAAGATGAACCCCCTATGCAACGGCTCGAGCGAGAAGCCTCGATTCTCGCCGCTCCATATGGCCGCGCCGGCCTTGGTCTTTATGCCGACATATTGCTCATAGCCGAGATTGGCGAAAGGCTCGCGCAGCTCCGCCGATGGGGCGGCGAAGGGCCGCTTGGCGAGCGCGCGGGCGAGCTCGACCACCACTTCACGGCCGAAGACGGCGGGCGCCGGCGGCGGCGGGGCCGACGGAGCCGATTGGGCGAAAGCGCGGCCGCCGGAGACGCCGCCGGCGAGCGCGGTCAAGGAGGCTTTCAACAGGTCTCTGCGTACGAACATGCGGGACCGGGACCCGTGACTGACGAAGGAGCGGGAAAAAACGGCGGACTTGTCTATCGGATATACCTGAAAGACCGGACTTCGGAACACGAAACTTTCTTTTTTGGTTGCGCGGAGGAAACCTCGCGCCGAGCCTGCGCTTGCTCCCCCGCCCGCGAATCTGCCAAGACGAATATGATCAGGACGAATATGAACGAGAGGAAAACGGCGCCGGGGACCGCCCCCGCTGTCCCCTCCCCGCCATGAGCCAGAGGCCGCGCAGCAAGATGGAAGCTCGATCGACCGACCGCCGCTCCCTCGCCGTAATACTCGCCGCCGGCGAGGGCACGCGCATGAAATCGCGCCGGCCCAAGGTCCTCCATGAGGTCGCCGGGCGATCCATGCTCGGCCATGTGCTGGCCGCCGCGACCGCTCTGGACGAGATCGCCGTCGTCATCGGCGCCGGCAAGGAGGATGTCGCCGCCGAGGCCCGCCGCCAGCGGCCGGACGCGAAAATCTTCGTTCAGGAGAAGCAGCTCGGCACCGCCCATGCCGTGCTGGCGGCGCGGGAGGCCTTCGCCGGGGCGGACGATATCGTCGTGCTCTTCGCCGACACGCCGCTGGTGCGCGCCGAGACGATCGCCGCTTTGCGCGCGGCGCTGGCCGAGGGCGCCGCCGTCGCCGTGCTCGCCTTCGAGGCCGCCGATCCGCACGGCTACGGCCGGATACTCTGCGACTCAGAAGGGCGCCCCGCCGCCATTCGCGAGGAGAAGGACGCGAGCCCGGCCGAACGCGCCTGCCGGCTCTGCAACGCCGGCTTGATGGCCATATCCGGCGAAAAGGCGCGGGCGCTATTGGACGGGATCGACTCGGCCAACGCCCAAAGGGAATATTATCTCACCGATATCGTCGCCCGCGCCGCCGCGGCCGGGCTGGGGACACGGCTGGTGGTCGCGGCGGAGGAGGAAGTTCTCGGCGTCAACGACCGGGTCCAGCTCGCCCGCGCCGAATCTGTCGCCCAGGAGCGCCTCCGCCGCGCCGCCATGCTGGGAGGCGCGACGCTGATCGCCCCGCAAACCGTCTTTCTCTCCCATGACACGAAGATCGGCCGCGATGTGACGATCGAGCCCGGCGTCGTCATCGGCCCGGGCGTCGAGATCGCCGATGGCGCGGTTATTCACGCCTATTCGCATCTCGAGGGGGCGCTGGTGGGCGAGCGGGCCACGGTCGGCCCCTATGGGCGGCTGCGGCCGGGCGCCAGGCTCGCGGCGCAGGCCAAGGTCGGCAATTTCGTCGAGATCAAGGGCGCGGACATCGGCGAAGGCGCCAAGGTCAATCATCTGACCTATATCGGCGACGCTTCCGTCGGCGCGCATTCCAACATCGGCGCCGGCGTCATCACCTGCAATTACGACGGCTTCTTCAAATATCGCACCATCATCGGCGAAAACGCCTTCATCGGCTCCAATTCGGCTCTGGTCGCCCCGGTGACGATCGGCGACGGCGCCTATGTCGGCTCCGGCTCGGTCGTCACCAAGGACGTCTCGGCGGACGCCCTCGCCGTGGCGCGCGGCCGGCAGATGGAGAAGCAAGGCTGGGCGGAGAGCTTCCGCCGCGTCCAGAAGGCGAAGAAATCGGGCAAGTGATCTTCTCCGGCAGCGATCTCCAACCACGCCAAACGTATCTGCGAGTGATACAAGCGCCTTGCTTTCCGTATCTCTGAGCGATACATAATGGCCGGCGACAAGGCTGCTTATGATCCGATCATTCCGGGACCGGGCGACTGAGGCTCTTTTCCGCGGGCGGCTTCCGAAGGGATATCCCGCGGACGTGTTCAAGGCAGCGCGGCGTAAGCTGGAAATGCTCAACGCCGCGGCTCGGCTCGACGACCTGCTCATTCCGCCGGGCAACCGGCTCGAGACGCTGTTCGGCGATCGGGCCGGACAACATTCGATCCGCGTAAACGACCGCTGGCGCATCTGCTTTGTCTGGACCGACGCCGGCGCAGAACAGGCCGAGTTCGTAGACTATCACTGAGCAGGACTAGAACCATGGCGAGCGAGATGGAGATCGTCGAGACGCTTCCGCCGATGCACCCGGGCGAAGTGCTACGGGAAGAGTTCCTCGAGCCGCTCGGCCTATCCGCCGGGCGCGTCGCCAAGGCTTGCGGCGTGCCTCGGACGCGAATCGAGCGTATCGCCAGTGAAGAGATCGGGATCACCGGCGACACGGCGGCGCGGCTGGCCCGCTTCTTCGACACGACGGCGGAATTCTGGTTGAACCTACAGGTTCGCTATGAGCTGGCGACGGTCGAGAACGCCGCCCACGCCGAGCTGGCGAAGATCACGCGGTTCGAGGCGACGGCGGCGATGAAGGCCCGCCCAGCTTCATCGGTCGAAAAAAAATTATAGCCGAACCAAAAGTCGCAGCGACCCTTGCATCCGCCCTCGCCAAAGCTCGTCGCTCGCGACGGGCGTCCTCGAGGACGCCCTATGCCGGAGCCACTTCTCCCGCGAACGGGAGAAAGAATCGCGTCCTGGCCGGCTCCGAGAAATGCCCTAATGCTCTGTCTAGGATAATCGTAACCGAAATCGCGGTAATCTGATCGCCCCCGAGCGCTTGGACCGAGGAGACATTTGCATGTGCGGCATCGTCGGCATTCTCGGACGCGAGCCCGTCGCGCCCTCTCTCGTCGAGGCGCTGAAGCGGCTCGAATATCGCGGCTATGATTCCGCGGGCGTCGCGACGCTGGAAAAGGGCAAGCTCACGCGCCTGCGCGCCAGCGGCAAGCTGCGCAATCTCGAGGAGAAGCTTTCCACCTCGCCGCTGCTGGGAACGAGCGGCATAGGCCATACGCGCTGGGCGACGCATGGCCGCCCCACCGAGACCAACGCCCATCCGCATACGAGCGGCGGGCTCGCTGTGGTCCACAATGGCATCATCGAGAATTTTCGTGAATTGCGCGAGGAGCTGACCGGCAAGGGTCATGTCTTCGCCACCGAGACGGATACGGAAGTGGTCGCCCATCTCGTCGGCGAGGAGCGCAGCAAGGGCGCCGCGCCGCGCGAGGCGGTCGCGGCCGCGCTCGCTCGGCTGGAGGGCGCCTTCGCCCTCGCCTTCCTCTTCGAGGGCGAGGAGGATCTGCTGATCGGCGCCCGCCGCGGCGCGCCGCTCGCCACGGGCTGGGGCGACGAAGGCGTCTATCTCGGCTCCGACGCTCTTGCGCTCGCGCCTTTCGCGCGTCAGATCGCCTATCTCGAGGAGGGCGATCATGTCGTGCTGACGCGCGAGAAGATCACCTTCTACGACGTCGCCGGCAAGGAGTCGGAGCGCCGCCGCCAGCCGTTGCAGGCGGGCTCCTTCCTCGTGGACAAGGGCAATTACCGCCATTTCATGGCCAAGGAGATTCACGAGCAGCCGGAGGTCGTCGGCCGCACGCTCTCGCATTATCTCGATCTATCGGCCGGCGAGGTGCGCCTACCCTTCACCCTGCCCTTCGACCCGAAAAAACTGTCGCGCGTCACCATTTCGGCTTGCGGCACGGCCTATTACGCCGGGCTCATCGCGCGCTATTGGATCGAGCGCTATGCGCGACTCGCGGTGGATATCGATATCGCCTCGGAGTTCCGCTATCGCGAAGCTCCGCTGGCCGAGAATGGGCTGATGATCCTGGTCTCGCAATCGGGCGAGACGGCCGACACGCTGGCCGCGCTGCGCTACGCCAAGGCGCAGGGTCAGCACATTCTCTCCATCGTCAATGTCGAGACCTCGACCATCGCGCGCGAGAGCGACACCGTGGCTCTGACGCTCGCCGGCCCGGAGATCGGCGTCGCCTCGACCAAGGCCTTCACCTGCCAGCTCGCCGTTTTCGCCTGCCTCGCCATAGCGCTCGGCCGCGCCCGCGGCGTGCTGAGCGAGGCGGATGAAAAGCGCCTGGTGCGCGAGCTGGCGGCGACGCCGGGCCAGATGGCCGGCGCCCTCGCCCGCGAGGCGCTGGTCGAGCCGGTGGCCCGCGATGTGGCGCGCGCCTCCAGCGTTCTCTATCTCGGCCGCGGCGGCGCCTATCCGCTGGCGCTGGAAGGCGCGCTGAAGCTGAAGGAGCTCTCCTATATTCATGCGGAAGGCTATGCGGCCGGCGAGCTGAAGCACGGGCCGATCGCGCTGATCGACTACGCCATGCCGGTGATCGTGCTGGCCCCGCCGGACGCGACGCTGGAGAAGACCGTCTCTAACCTACAGGAGGTCGCCGCGCGCGGCGGTCATCTCATCCTCATCGGCTCCGCCGCGGCGCGCCAGGCGGCGGCGGCCGAGCTCGCCGGCTTCATCGAGCTGCCGGAGATCGCCGGCGCCTTCGCGCCGCTGGTCTATGCCGTCCCCGTGCAATTGCTCGCCTATCATGTGGCGGTGTTCATGGGGAAGGATGTGGACCAGCCGCGCAATCTGGCCAAAAGCGTCACTGTGGAGTGAGGCGTCCGCTCCCCTCATCCTGAGGCGCTTTTTGCGGAACGCAAAAAGCCTCGAAGGATGCTCCAGAAGGCGCAGCGGCCCATCCTTCGAGACGCGGCCTACGGCCGCTCCTCAGGATGAAGGGTTCGGCTTGCCGTCGCGAACGACAACGCGTCACAGCCGCTCGATCTTGCGGGCCGCCTCGTCGATGAGATCGGCGACCTGAAACAGCAGCTCCTTGTCCGGCGCGCCGGCGAGGCGCTGCTGCAGCACGGTCTTGAGATTGCCCATCGCCCGGAACACGGGCCCCGTGTCGACGCCCGCGCTTCTGGCGCGCAGCTCCTCCAAACGGGCGAGCGCCGTCTCCGCCTCCTTGCGATTCTCCGCGAGATGGGCCTTGCCCGCATCGGTGATCGCATAGAGCTTCTTGGCGCCCTCGGTCGGCTGGACCTCCACCTGTCCCAGCTCCTCGAGCAGGGTCAGCGTCGGATAGACGATGCCGGGGCTCGGCGCATAGGCGCCGCCGGTGCGCGTCTCGATCTCGCGGATGACGTCATAGCCATGGCGCGGCTCGCTCTCGAGCAGCAGCAGAATCACCAGCCGCAATTCGCCGCCCTCGAACATCCGCCGCCGTCCGCGGCCGCCGCCCCGCTCGCCCTCGCCGGGACCAAAGCCATGCCGCCCGCCGGCGCCGCGCATACCGCGGCCGCCACGGCCGAAGGGCTCGTCCCCGCCGCCGCGCATTCCCCTCATCCAGCCTCGCATCCAGCCGAAGGCCGGATGATCGCCGTGATCGGAATGTATGTGTTGATGCCTCATAAATGTGTCTCCTTTCGTTTAGACAGCTCTAAGATATATCTTACAACCATCTCGTCAAGCCCCTTCCGCGAGAAAGGTTGCGCCGGGAGTCGAGGCGAACGAGACGCGCGGCGGGAAAAAGCAGTCAGGAGGGGCGACTTGAAAGATCGGCTCTAGGCGGCGCGCAGGCCTTTGGGCGGGCGCCGGGCGCCGCCGACGTCGAAAAAGTCGGTCATGTCGCGCAGCGCCCGCGCGCGCTCAGCGAGCATGTGACTCGCCGCAGTGCCGTCCTCGACCATTGCGGCGCTGTGCTTGGTCATTTGATTGAGCTCGCCGATAGAGGCGTTGATCTGCTGCAGCGCGGACGCCTGCTCGCCGGTTGCGCGCGAGATTTGCCGCACGGCGCCGTCCAGCGCATTCACCTCGCTGACGATCGCCCGCAGATCGCGCGCCACATTGCTCACCAGCTTCACGCCCGCGCCGACGGCGCTGCTCGACTCGCCGATCAGCAGCTTGATCTCCTCGCCCGCCTCGGCGGAGCGCAGAGCGAGCTGGCGCACCTCCTGCGCGACAATGGCGAAGCCCCTGCCCGCGGCGCCCGCGCGCGCCGCCTCCACGCCGGCGTTGAGCGCCAGCAGATTGGTCTGCGCGGCGAGCTGGTCGATGACCGAGAGAATCTGCGCCACCTGCAACGACGAGGTCTCGATCTTCGCCATGGCGCCGATCGTCTCGTCGACGAGCCCGCCGGAGGCCTCCGCCTTGGCGCGCGCCGAGGCGACCAGCGCATCGGCGCTCGCGGCGTTTTGCGCCGTCGCGCGCAGCGCCGCGGTGATGCCGGCAATGCCGGTCGTCATCTTCTCGAGATTGCCGGCCTGGCCTTCCGCGCGCTGCGCCAGAGCGTCGGCAGCATGCGCCATCTCGCCGGCCTGCGCGGTCATGTTCTGCGCCGCCTCCGTCACCAAAGCCATGCCGCCGCGCAATGTCTCCAGCGAATGATTGAAGTTGACGCGCAGCGCCTCGTATTGCGGCCCGAAGGCCTCGCTGATGCGATGGGTGAGCGCGCCATTCGACAATTGCCGCAGCCCATGGGCGAGCGTCGCCACCACCGCCTCGGTCGCCCGGCTGGCGGCGGCCGCCGCCTCATCGGCCGCATCCTTGGCGATGGCCGCGCGGCGGAATGTCTCGACGGCGCGCGCCATCTCGCCGACATCGTCGCGCCGCTCGCAATGCGGCACGAGGCCGCTCTTGTCGCCATTGGAGAGCGCGTTCACGCGGCTCGCGATCTCGAGCAGCGGCCGCGCTATGGCCGAGCCCGTGCGCCAACCGCCGAGCGCCGCGACAATGCCGGTGAGCGCCGCGGCGACCAAAATCCGATCGGCGATGCCGAGCGTCGTCGCCGCCAATTGCGCCTCGGGCGCGCTGAGCACGAGACTCCAGCCGAGACCGCGAAATCCGATGACCGGCGGCAGCTTCGCATAGACCGCCGACAGTCCGTCGATATTGCGGGATATCGCCTTCTCGGCGCCGATCTCGTGGCCGAGCCGATCGATCATCGGCGCCGCGGGCCTGCCGATCGCCTCGACCGGAAACGCGCCCGCGCCGACGCCAGTCGGCTGGAAGACGAGCAATGTCTTATGGCTCGCATCGACGAGATCATACCGAATATGGGAGCCGCCGAGATCGCCGCCGACGATGCTCATGCGCTCATATTCGCGCCGGACATAGCGGCGGAACATGTCGAGATCGACGAAGCTCACCCAGACGCCGATGACCTCGCCGTCCTTGCCGAGCGCGCGCGCAGCGATGGGAAAGGCGAAATCGGGCTCGGCCGATCGCGGAAGAATGTCGTTCACATCGATGAGCGTGTCGATGACGACATTGGTCGCGCGCTTGTTCTCGAGCACGGTCTTGCCGGTCATCGCATCGACGAACCAGCGCTCGCCGGCGAAATTCTGCGCATAGAGCGCTTGCGTCGGCAGCGGCTCGCCATCCTTGTCCTTGGTGTTGACGGCCAGCACCGAGCCGTCGCGCCCCAGCAACATCGTCAGATTGCTGTTTCGCTGCGTGGCGATCCAGCCGTTCATGAATGTGGCGATGGGGCTACGCCCATCGACGCGCCGCCAATTCTGCGACTGCCAGATGATGGGCTGCGCCGTCGCCTGAATGACCGCATCGGCGGCGAAATCGCCGAGCGCGCGATTGATCGTGGCGCCGAGATCGAGCGTCGCCATGCGCAAGGGCGAGAAGGACACATTCTCGAGATGCGGCGCGACGGCCAGCTCGAAAAACGCATAGAGAAACAAAATCGGCAGGACGCTGAAGCCGATCATCGCCACGGTGATCTTGGTCGCGATGGTCGCGCCGCGCATGTTCGTTCCTTCTCCAGCAAGCGACGGCGCAAGGCCGATCGGGGCCGACCAATGTCCGACCAGCCCTCGGTCGGACGTAAAGAGACAAAGCTGCGCGCTGCTTCGAAACGAAAATTGTTTCTGCACTTTTACGGTTTTAGGTAAATAACTTTCTAACATGCGCCTCAGCGGCCGAGCGTCGCATGGGCGCGGCGCGGGTATTCGGGCGCGGCGCGTGAACTTCCAGCGCCGCCGACCAGCCGACGTCCGAGGCCGCCGAAACCAGACCATTCGCATTTTTCTGAACTCTCCCCCGCCAGATCGATATTTATCTATTTTACATGAAGAAGACAGCAGGCTCTGCTTTCTCTCATCGCCGGCGCGCTCGACGAGAAGCTTTGCTCCTTTCGCTAAAAAATTTCCGCCACAGCGGCATAAATAGGAGTTCGGCGCTGCCGCACAGCGCGTCTGGTGCAAAAACAAGCTGAAAGCCCACCGTTTCAGCGTTGCGCGAATTCGCATTCGTAATGTAAATACAACATATATCTAAGGCTGAGCCGATTGCGAGCCTTTAAGAAGCGCCGGCGAAGCGTCCTCATCGACGCTCAGGGGCTTCTGGCGCGCGCCTCGGCTCGCATTCGATACGAGGGTTTTTATGCGCTCGAGCTGTGATGCGAGACAAAAATGGCTCCGCCACGGAGACGCAGCGCACCTATACGGGCGTCGAGGATGTCGGCGCCGGCTATTATGCGACCTATGACATTTCGCAGAACGAGCAAGGACAGATCGGCGCAAGAGAAGAGAAATGGAGTGAAGCGTGGCGTATCTCCTCAGTGAAGGTAGCGAGCAATTCGATCGAAGCTTTCTCGCCACGAGCGAGCAAAAGCTCGCCGATGTGATCCTCGCGGCCTTGCCGGATTCGGTCACGCCGCTGCGGCTGACCAGGATCGGCGTCATTGGCGCCGTCATCGCCGCGGCGGCGCTGATCGGCTGCCGCTGGTCGCATGCATGGCTGCCGGTCTTCGTCGCCGGAATAGTCCTCAACTGGCTCGGCATGGCGCTCGACGGACCGCTGGCCCGACGCCGCGCGCTGACGCATCCTCGGCTCGACGCCATCGGCCAGACCAATGATCTGATGTCGCAAGTCCTGCTGATCGTGATGTTCGGCGCGTCGCCATTTCTATCGCTTCAATCGGCCTTGGTCATTCTCGCCTGCTATCTGCTCTTCTCGGCCTATAATTACGTGCGCACGATCGCGCTGCAGGCGCGCCCGATGACCTATATCGGGATCGGCCCGACCGAGTTCCGCATTCTCATGACCGCATGGCCCTTTGCAGCGCTGGCCGGCGGCATAGATGCGACGGCGCCGGGCGGCGCGACCCGGCTGGACGCCGCAATGCTGATCCTCGCCGCGATCGGAGTTGCGGGACTTGCCGTGAAGGCGCTTGCCGACGCAAGGCGGCTCGCCGCGGAGGAGTGAGTCTGGAAGAGACAACGGCGCGGCCGTAAGGCGCGGAGACGCGCCGGCGGACCTTCGGCCTTGGTCACCGCGAAAATTCAGCCGAATCCCTCTCGTTAGTTGCTCAGTCGACGGGCGATGGGAACGAAGGACGGAAGAGGAATGCTATCCCCCGTCGGTCGGCATATCGTGAAGTCCTCGGGCTCACGCTCCACCATCAGCCTGGTCGCGGCGTCATTCGCCAGCCTCGCCCTGTCAAACCACTTTTCGGCGACGCGCTGCTTCAAATCGGCGAGTATTTTCATGTCATCGGGCGTAGCAAACAGACTGTTGATGGCTCGGACGCCTTCCGTCCCCGATACGATATCTGCGTCGCGCGCGAGAATGACGTGTATCCAACCATATGCCGTCATTGCCGCATAATACTTGTCCGCCATCGCCGTTGAGCAATTGCCGATCGGACAACGCGAGATGGCGTCGAGGACATAGCCCGTCTCCATCTTTTTGCTTTCGTAGTTCCCGAGGAATTGCTCCCACACTTTTTTGCTCCAGCCGGCGACGGGGGTTCTTCCCGGCTGATAAGGGCCATGCGGAAAGGGGGCGCAGGTCCCGGCCGTTTTCGCGCGATGGGCGACTAGAAGATTTGCGGCGACGTTCACTCCGGCGAAGCACAGGAGGAAGACGACAACGAGAAGCTTCGTGTCGAGCAGCCAATCCGGCAGCCCACGGCGCAATATCGAATGGCGGCTTTTCATGGGCAGCTTTTCTGCGTCGCGGGAAGCAAAAACGAAGCGATTTCTTTCGGAACTCCGAATCCGAACGGGCCGAAGTTCTTTGCGGACAGATATCCATTGCTCGACAGGTCCTCGACCGTCGCTATGACCGACGGGTGCAGGCCGATCGATTGCGTCTCGCTTGCCATGCCATCGACATTCGTCCCACCCGGCCTTCGAGCCCTCGACAGTCGATACAGACTCGCAATCTGTTCCGCCCTGTCATTGTGTGTTCGCAGCGTGTCGAAATAGCGCTTGAGCTGACTGGCGAATTTCGCCCGAAAGTAAGGCTGGCAAAATCGCTGGCGCTCTAGCCGGGACACGCAGGACAAATAGCCAGCGACATCCTTAATGTGCATCTGCCCGCGAGGATCTTGGACGTCCGCCGCCCACTGCTGCTCGGGGTCGACCCAATATTCGACTCGAGCGAGGGGCGTATGGATGGTCTGGGCTCCAGTCGGCATGCAAGCCTCGTCGAGACGCACTTCGATCTGCCTGATCTCTGGCGATCTACCCGCGAGCGCCTGATCGATCGCTTGTTGGCGAAGAGCGCGTCCCTCCGGGGAACGGGGCGGAACCATGCCCGTGACCGGATGGCCAATCGTCAGCGCCAGCAATTCAGGAAGGATGAAATTGTAACCTGCGTAGCAGATCGCGAACACGCCGGCGATTTTCATCAACTGTTTGACGAGTTTGAAACCTTCCGGCTTTGCACCGTCCTTTGTCTGGCTCAAAGAAAGTCTTTGGGTCTCCCCGCGGTTACGCTCATTCTCCGATTTTGTTCCGCGTTTTCCGAAGCTCATCTATCGCTCTCCGCATAGCGATGACATTCCTGCCCGACCGTCCAGTTCGGCGAGGATTTCGGTGGCGGGGAGCCGCCGAGAAACTCCTCGTTCACCTCGATCCGATCGGGCGATCGAAAGATGAAGATGCGCATTTGGCGCGGCGCGGCGTCGAACAGCTTTTTCCATTTCTCCATCGCCGCGCAAAAACGGCGCGTGCGCGCCGGCCCGTGGTTTTCGAGATAGTCGCGTGGACTGGTGAAGTCGTCCACGCCGAAGGCGCCGACTCTGAACCCGGCGAGGATGTGCTCCGGGGCATTTTTGATGTCGAAGGGAGACGGACCCTCGAAGGCGATCTTGGCGCGCTGCTCAGGTCTCGCATTCTCGATGCGCCAAACGGTCGGTCCGGCGGCGATCACGAGAACCGCCGCTGCGCCCGCGCGACCGAGATCGAGCGCGATTTCCGGGGCCTCCTTTTGGTCTTTGACGCTCGGCGGACTATCGACGATGGCGACATGAAGCAGCCGATTGTAAAGCGCCGGCTCGTCCGGCGACGTGGCCATTGCCCTCAATCGCTTGGCGCTCTTCGCAAGCCTTTTTACGTCCCCGCCGAAAATGATGTCGCGAGGAGACGCCGAACGGCGGATATTCTCCTCGTCCAGAGCGTCTAAGCTCGGAGCGTTCAGAAAAATTATCGCCGGAATCCGCCCGGCCTGCGAGACGAATCCGATCAAAGCTACAATTCCAAAAAGCAATAGAAATGGTCTCATAAATCGAAAATCCACACAGAGCCGAACCAGCCGCTCGTCGCTCTCGAGTGTGAGTCCTGAAAATTAAGAAATAGCGAAATTCATCCACGGCAAAGACTTAAACAGAGAGGGCCGACGTGAGGCGTGCGATTGGTGACAATGAAACAGATGACGCCGAACGCGAGCGTATTACGACTCGATCGACCATAGCGGCGAAGCAATCTAGGCCTTGCTTCGCGGCGCTCGCAATAGCGCACGCAGTTGGTCGCAATGTCGCGACCGATGCCTATTTCTAAGCGCTCGTCAGTTTCGGCTCGGACACCCACAATCATCGAATTCGGCGCCTTGCCGAAGGTCCTATTTTGACGCATCGCTCCCCTCCCCGCTTGACTCCCGCCC